>JAYVTJ010000352.1:0-25334 GCA_043774415.1 Fimbriiglobus sp.
CGCGAACTACGCCTTCCCCAGCACCAAATCGACGACCCAGCAGCCGCGCACGTGCTCCCCCGGTTCCCGGCAGTGGAGGAGCACATCCGCATTGGTGCAGCCGGCCTCTTCGAGGGCATCCGCGAGGACCGGCAGGCGGTCGAAGGCGCGGTCGTCGTAGATCGCGGCGGCGATCGCGACGACGATGGGCGTGATCCAAGCGGGATCGGCGGCGACCGGGCGGAAGGGGTTGCCGAAGATGTCGCGGATGAGATTGCACTGCGCAAATTCTTCGGAGACCGCGCCATCCTTCGGCAGACTGCCGGGATCGATTCCCGATTCGTGTGCGCGGATGTAGATGGCCTGCTGTCGCGCTTCGACCATGAAGGGAAGAATCTGTCCGGTCGAAAATTCGCACTTCTTATCCAGCAGCTTTTGGACACACCAAGCCGCAGGGGATGGAATCGGAAACGGCATCTCGGGAATCGCTTCGTGGATGGCCCGTCGAACCGCCTTGCGTTCGAGGGGAAGCAGTTCGCCGTGCAGCCTGCGATCGGCTATCCGCATTCCCTCGGCGAGCAGTGGGATCTGCATGAGCTCGGGGAACCGGAGGCAGCAGGCCAAGCCCAGCAGTCGGGCTTTCCGGTCGCTGCCATTGCGTCCGAGGTGTTGGAGCATCGGCGGGGTCGAAGCACATGTCAGCCAGTCCTTTTCCGTCATCGCGCATTCCTCCGCCGCTATCCCGCTTCTCCATTATGCAGCGGGGTCGCGCACAACCGAGCCGCGAGCGTGTGCTGCGTCTTGGAACCGCACGCAGCTCACGCTCGCGGCTCGGGAAGACCGCTCCGCGAACGCCCAAAAACGAAAGCGGCCGAGCTTGCGCCCGGCCGCTTCGCGGAGAGTGATGCGGTTGACCGTCAGGCATTCAGTGCGGCGGGGGCCGGGGCCGGTTCGGAGGCGCGGACCTTCGTCTTCACTTCGCCCTCCTTCATCAGCTCGATGATCGCCGTTTCGCCGCCGTCGCCGAGGCGGCGGTAGCTCAGCTTCAGCACGCGGGTGTAGCCGCCCGGACGGTCGAGGAAGCGCGGCCCGAGCACGTTGAAGAGCTTCTTCAGCACGGTGTCGTTGCCCTCGACGAGTTCGCCGGCTTTGTCGTAGACGCCGGTGCCGTGCATCGGCCCGAGCTTCGCCATCGCCTGACGGCGAAGGTGGAGCGCGGCGATCTTACCGGTCGGCGAGCCTTCGCCGGCCGTGAGCTTCGCGGCGTTCTTCGCCAGCGTGATGAGCTTCTCGATGAAGGGGCGCAGCTCCTTCGCCTTCGGGATCGTGGTGCGGATGCTCTCGTGGGTGATGAGCGCCCGGCTGAGGTTGCGGAAGAGGGCGAGGCGGTGACTCGCGTTGCGGTTGAGTTTGCGGCCGCGGCGGCGGTGGTTCATGTCGGACTCCGATTCGGGTGAGAACCCTGCCCCGGTTGAAGGAAGGCGGGGGACACGGGGGAAGAAGTGAGGAGTTCGGAGTGCGGAGTTGAGAATGAAGAACAGCATTCTTCGATTCCGAACTCCGAATTCCGCACTTCTCAACGTTTCGTCTTCATGCCCAGGTGCATGCCCTTTTCTTTGAGCTTGGCCTGGACTTCTTTGAGGGTCGTTTCGCCGAAGTTGCGGACTTCGAGCAGCTCTTCGTCGGTGCGCATCACGAGGTCGCGGACCGTCGCGATCCCCTCGGATTCGAGGCAGTTCGTCGCCCGAACCGAGAGTTCGAGTTCGGCGAGGCTCATGTTGAGCTTCTTCTCGAGTTCGTTATCGATGATGCCCGAAGACGGGCTGCTGGTCTCGAACGGGCCGTCGTCGAGCGCCAGTTCGGGGCCGGCTTCGCTGTACTGCACGAAGGCGTTCAGGTGCTTGCGCAGAATCTTCGCCGCTTCGACGAGGGCCATCTGCGGGGCGATGGTGCCGTTCGTCCAGATCTCCATCACGAGGCGGTCGTAGTTCGTCTTCTGGCCGACGCGGGTCTCTTCGATGTCGTACTTCACGCGGATGACCGGCGAGAAGCTGCTGTCCACGGGGATCACGCCGATCTCGCGCTCGCGGCCGTTCTCGTCGGCGGTCCGGTAGCCGCGGCCGTTCTCCACGGTCATCTCGATGACCAGCGGCACCTCGGCCGTCAGCGTGGCGATCTTGTGTTCCGGGTTGACGATCTGCACGGTCTCGTCGTGCTCGATGTCGGCGCCGAGGACTTCGCGCTTGTCGCGGGTGCCGTGGGCGTTGATGCGGATGGTCTTGGGCTGATCCGAGAGGTTCTTGACGACGAGCGCCTTGACGTTCAGGACGATGTCGGTGACGTCTTCGACGACGCCGGGGATCGTGCTGATCTCGTGCTGGACGCCCTGGATCTTGATCTTGGTGACCGCGCTGCCTTCGAGGCTCGACAGCAGGATGCGGCGGATGCTGTTGCCGACGGTCATGCCGAAGCCGCGCTCGAACGGCTCGATGCTGAACTTGCCGTACATGTCGGTGAGGCTCGGTCGGTCGGCTTGAACCCGGTTCGGGAGTTCGAGGCCACGCCAGCGGATACGCATGAGAAATCCTCGTGATCGTTCGGTGTCGGCTTTCCGCGCGTCGGCGAATCGACGGCGAGCCAGAACCTGCGACCGAGACTCTTGAAATCGAAACGCCGCCCGGAGTTCGCAGATCCGGGTCGGGACACCACACTCGGCGGGTTCCGCGGGTCAGCGTATTCCGCCCCGTTCTTCTTCTTGCCGCCGTTCGTCGATGGCTTCTTCGAGCAGTTGCTCGAACGTCGCCGCATATCCGCCGTCGATCCGAGTCAGCGCCGTGCGGACCGCATCGATTTCGGGATCCGCGGTCTTTTTCAAAACCTCGACCACATGGGCACGATCCTTTTGCCGTCCGGCGCTGATCTTCAATTCGATCCAGCCCGGCAGACTCGCGTAACCCAGTCCCCGTTCGACGCCCATCGCCGCCGGTGCGGGAATCGTCGTTGGCGAGGTATTCTTCGCACGGCTGCCTTCTGGCACGACGTTGATTTCGACATCGCCGTGGGTCAGGGTGTGCCACCCGGATTCCGCCCGACACACGAGTTTGAACCCGTAGGCCGGGGCCACAATCAGGAAGCGGTCGAGATCCGCGCGGGCAATCGCGATATCGGTCCTGCGTGGCCGCGGGGTAGCCGTAGTGGATCGCGGCCAGTCCGCCGACGATCGCCACGGCGATCCCTTCGGACACCGCGAGGCTCTGCAAATCACCGAGCGCCCGCGTGAAACGATTTTCTTCCGTGCCCATGACCGCCCTCACACTCTCCGAGCCGCGGGCGAGAACGTTCGCGGCGGCGAAGAGTTCGAGGGGAACCGGAGCGACCATGGTGGCCTACCGCGTGGCGATTTCGATGATGAGCTGCTCGCGGATTTCCGCGATGCGGCTGTCCACATCCTGCCGGGTCGGGATGCGGGTCATCTTGCCTTCGGGCTCCTCGTTGTTGAGGAGCATGAGGAAGTCCGGGATCTGCGGCGGGGTCGTCTGCAGCGCGGTCTTGGCCAGCTTCTGGCTGCGGACGTTCATCTTCACTTTCACCACGTCGTTCGGCTTCAGGAGCATGCTGCTCACGTCGCACTTGCGGCCGTTGACCATGACGTGGCCGTGGCTCACGAGCAGGCGGGCGGCCGGGCGGCTCGGGGCGAAGCCGAGGCGGTGGACGACGTTGTCGAGGCGGCGTTCGAGGATCGACAGCAGCCCTTCGCCGGTGTTCGCCGAGGTGCGTGCGGCGAGCTGGAAGTAGCGCACGAACTGCCGTTCGAGGATGCCGTAGAAGAACTTGAGGCGCTGCTTCTCGCGGAGGCGGACGCCGTACTCGGACACTTTGCTGCGGCGGGTGCCGTGCATACCGGGCGGCGGCGCTTCGCGGTCGATGGGGCACTTCGGCGTGTAGCAGCGCGAGCCCTTGAGGTAGAGCTTGATCTGCTCGCGCCGGCAGCGCTTGCAAACGGGGTCGGTGAATCGGGCCATAGACGCGAATCCCCGGAACGAGCCGGGGCCTCAACTGGGGTCATAGGGAGCGGCCACGAGATGAACGGCGAACCCCAGGGTCGGATCGTTCGGGCCTTTGTGAAAGTGGGTAGTGATCGGTGGTCGGTGGTTAGAAAAGAGACACTACTCGGCGGTTCTTTCTAACCACTGCCCACTGTTCACCGACCACTACTATACCCGTCGCTTCTTGGGCGGGCGGCAGCCGTTGTGCGGGAGCGGGGTCACGTCTTCGATCGCCTTGACGTTCAGGCCCGAAGCCTGCAGCGCGGTGACGGCGGATTCGCGGCCGGCGCCGGGGCCTTTGACCTTCACTTCGACTTCCTTCACGCCGAACTTGGCGGCCTTGCCGGCGCACTCTTCGGCCGCGCGCTGGGCGGCGAAGGGCGTACTCTTTCGGCTCCCCTTGAAGCCGACGGCTCCGCCCGAACTCGTGCAGAGCGTGTCGCCGTTGGTGTCGCTGATCGTCACGATCGTGTTGTTGAACGTCGATTGGATGTGCGCGACGCCCTTCGAGACGTTCCGGCGGGCTTTTTTCTTCTTGTTCTTGGCCATTGTAGTAGTGGTCGGTGGTTAGTGGATAGTGGTCAGTGAAAAGCCAGAAGGAGTGGCGGGCCAGACTTTCTGACCACTGACCACCGACCACTGGCCACTATTGCTTACTTGTCCTTCACGCCCTTCTTGCCGGCGACCGTCTTGCGGATGCCCTTGCGGGTGCGGGCGTTCGTCTTGCTGCGCTGGCCGCGGCAGGGGAGGTTCTTGCGGTGCCGCTCGCCGCGGTACGACTTGATTTCCTTGAGCCGCTGGATGTTGCCGCCCTCGAAGCGGCGCAGTGCCCCTTCGACCGTGTAATCGCGGTCGATGGTGATGGCCAGCCGGGCGACTTCGTCGTCCGTGAGGGTCGCGGCTTTTCGCTGGGGGTCGAGGCCGACCTTGGCGCAGAGCTCCAGCGCGGTCGTCGGCCCGATCCCCTTCAGATAGCGGAGGGAGATGTGGGTCGGCTTGTTCGAAGGGATGTCGACGCCTTGAATACGGGGCATAGCGGTCCGTCCTGAATTAGCCTTGGCGTTGTTTGTGCCGGGGGTCTTCGCAGATGACGCGCACGACGCCCTTGCGCTTGATCATTTTGCACTTGTCGCACATGCGCTTGATGCTGGTTCGCACTTTCATGATTCGGCCCTATCAAAAGCAAAAGCCACCGGGGTAGCCCGGCGGGCGAATCGGCCACCGTCGATCCGGGCGGACCCGGAGTCTGACAAGCGGCCTCGGCGGTGCGGAACCCGAGTTCGGGAATCGCGGTTCTGCCATCCTAGCGATGCGCAGCGGAAGTGTCTGCGCCGCGCGGGAAGAATTTTCCGGAGGGTCAGGGAGCAGTGACGCGTGGTACTACCCGGCGCGCCAGCCCAGCGTATGCTGGTGTATGCAGTTTCCGAACGGTTTGGAAATCCTGATCGCCATGAACGAAACTTCCACCCTGCTCGCCACACCTCCGCACGAATCGGTCGCCGATCTCGGCTGGATCCGCTCGCTCGACGCACTCCACCGGATCCGAACACTCGACGACGACTGGGACGGCGAAGGTTCCGTCGCTCCCGGAGCGGCGCTGGTCGATGGAGCCATCCGCTTGGCCATCGAGCTCCGCGATCGCGGGATGATCCCGCCCGATTTCGTCTTGACCACGGACGAGGGGACCGTTCACTTCGAATGGCGCGGCCCGCACGAATACCGGGAGATCGAAGTCCTCTCTCCGGTCGCCGGAGAATTGCGCCGATTCCATAAGGACGCTGCCCGGAACTTCACAGTCCTGAGCTTCGAACTCGACTCCTATCCGATGCACGAGTCGATTTGATGCTGCCCGGAGTGCCATGAAAGCCGAGACCGAACCGATTTCGGACGACGAATGGCTGCTGCGTCGGGTGCGGATCGAAGAATTCCGCGAAGGCTCGATCCCGCTGATCTCGGCCAACGCCTTCAAACCCCGCGTCGAGGGACGGGAGCCGGACACCACCGGCATCAGCTTGTACCGCGAAGCCTGTCTCGCCGACCCTTCCGATATCTCGGCGACGGTGCCCGTCGAGAAGCGGCACGAGTCCGGCATCGTCCGGACCCCGATGACCGAATTCCAATCCGGCGGTTTGACCGTTGTCGCTTCGCTCGCTCCCATCCCCGGCCACGTGGTCGTGTCGGAATTGAATGCGGACGCATATCGGGCGGACAAAGGCAAGTTCGCCCCGATCAAAGATCTGCTGGCCACCGTCGCGTTCGAGAATATCGTCCTGCATCCGGGCGAGGCGTGATCCTACTGCGGATTCGCCGGAGCGAGGCCCCACTGCCACGTCAGCCCGCTCGGATGCCGGCAGCGGCAGAGCCACTTCCCGGCCTTCGGCCGACGGATTTTGCGGTGCACCGTGCGGCATCCTTCGCAGATCGCGAACGATCCCGGCGCATCGGCGAGCTTCTCGGGCACATAGGGTCGGAAGGCCGGGTCGCCTTTGTACTCGTAGGTCAAAGGGGCGCGCGCCGTGCAGGCGCAGCGGTAGCCCGTGAGACTCGGCGGACGCTTGTAGCGGTGGTGCGTGATCCCGCAGGCGGCGCAGTCGGATTGCCAATCGCCGGGCTTCACGACCGCTTCGCCGGAGCGGTCGCATGCCACCGGCTTCGCCCCGAGTCGCACCGCGACCGCCTGCCATGCGGGGCCGTGCCCGGCTTTCGGCCCGGCGAGCGCGTGGGCGATCTCGTGCCGGAGGGTGTCGAGCACATGGTCTTCTGGGCTGTTGGCCGCGTAGTACTCGGCGATCTCGATGCGCTTCACGCGGTACTTGCAGACCCCGAGCCGGCGCTTGGAATCGCCGAAGGTGAACGTCCAGCCGACGAGGTTGTGCGCGGTCAGTTCCTGCGCGGCGACCAGCACGAGCTTTTGGAGGTCCATTCGCATCACCCGGACTGTTTCTGACCGGCCAATGTCAATCACCATCAGCCTACCGACTCTTTTCTCTTTCGCCCGTGCTTCACGGCGGGTACGCTCATGCTTCCCGCCCACCCTCCCGGTGACCCATGACCCCGTCCCGCCGCCAGTTCTCGGCCCAAGTCCTCGGCTCGCTCGTCGCCTACGGGCTGATCGAAACGCTCTGGAGCCGCGACCTCTTCGCCGACAGCGTCAAGCCGACGATCGCCGCGTGGCTGAAGGACTTGTCGGAGATGACCAAAGAACTGAAGGGCCGGAAGCTCACCGACCTCGAGTTCCAGAAAAAGATGGAGGCGCTCTACCTCAAGGTCGATCTGAAGGCGCTCGTCGAACTCGTCAAGCTCGACGACATCGAGAAGAAGGTGAAGCTGCCGGAGAGCGGCGCGTCGAGTTCGGGGATCGACCTCAAGCAGATCGAAGGTCTCCCCGCGGACATCGGTTTCGGCCGGCAGATCTTCGGCTGCAAGAAGGGCCGCTCGATCGTCCCGCACGGGCACGTCAACATGTGCACGGGCTTCATCATTTTGAAGGGGAAGTGGGAAGGGAAACACTTCGACCGCGTCGAGACCCAGAAGGAGCACTTCATCATCAAGCCGACCATCGACAAGGCCTTCGGACCGGGCGAAGTCTCGACCATCTCGGACCACAAGGACAACATCCACTGGTTCAAAGCGGTGTCCGAGACGGCTTACATCTTCAACGTCCACGTCATCGGCTACGATCCGAAGATCGAAGGCAACTCGGGTCGGATGTACTTGGATCCGGACGGCGAGAAGCTTTCGGACGGCCTGATCCGCGCTCCGCGGATCAGCTCGGAAGCGTGCCACAAGAAGTACGGGTGAGGCTCACTGTCGCAGCAGCACATCCTTCGGCAATTCCGCAGGCGGGGCCGGGAAGAGCACCGGATCGCCGACCGATGCCGGGCGCGGCGCCAGCCTCCCCTTGGCGCCCGGGACGTTGGCCGGATTCGCACTCGCGGGCGCTTTTTGGTAGTAGACCACGGCGATCATCAGGACGGTCGCCAGCCCGGCCAGCAGGCCCATCTTCGCATCGTTCGCCATCGCAGGAGCCTCCCGGAAAGTGCGTCAGGGAATACTGACGCCCGGGAGTCGCGCGGCGCAGCGGACTTGAGCGGAACTCGTCGGATATCGGTTCGGCCCTCCGATACGTCCGCGCCACTCCGACGATGCGCCCCGGCGGATGCAATCCGCTCGGCCCGTAGAATCGCTCCATCTTTCCACAACCGCGATCACCATGATCCTCCTGCTCGCCGTCGCGATCGTGGTCGCCGCCATCGTCGCTTCGGCACGCGGGGTCGATGTCCGGCTCGCCCTGTTCGCAGCCGCGCTCGCCCTCGGCGCCCTCGGCGGCGATCTCCCGGCCATCGCGCGGGCCTTCTTCGACACCTTCAGCAGCGAGAAGTTCGTCGTGCCGATCTGCTCGGCGATGGGCTTCGCCTACGTGCTCAAGCGCACCGGCTGCGACACCCACCTCGTCCGGCTGCTCATGGCCCCGGTCCGGCGCATTCGAATCCTGCTCGTCCCCGGCGTCGTCGTCGTCGGGTTCATCGTGAACATCCCGCTCATCAGCCAGACGAGCACGGCCGTCTGCCTCGGCACCGTCGTCATCCCGCTGATGCGCGCGGCCGGGTATTCGATGCGGACCATCGGCTCGACGCTGATCCTCGGCGCGAGCATCGGCGGGGAACTGCTGAACCCCGGCGCCCCGGAGCTGCTGACGGTGAAGCACTACACCGGCACCGACACGCAGATTCTCACGCACCGGTATCTGCCGCAGCTCGTGCTGCCGCTGCTCGGAGTCGCGGCGGTCGCCTTCTGGCTGCAGACGCTGTGGTTGGAGCGGAAGCGGTCGGTTGCGTTCGAAGTGGCTCCTGAGACAGCCGAACCGGTGAACCTTCTCCGCGCGCTGGTTCCACTCGTGCCCCTCGTATTGCTCGTGCTCGCGGGGCCGCCGTTCGATGTGGTCCGCATCCCCGACGACTGGGTCGCGCTGAAGCCGGACCTCGTGCGCAGCCGGCTGATCGGCCTCGCCATGCTCGTCGGCATCGCCGCGGCCGCACTCTCCGCACCGCGCGCGGCGAAGGACTGCATGCGGGCGTTCTTCGAAGGGGCGGGCTACGGCTTCGCGAATGTGGTCAGTATCATCGTGATCGCCACCTGCTTCGGCGAAGGCATCCGCGTCGTCGGCTTGGCCGACGCGCTCGGGGCGATCATCCGCGACAATCCCGAGTTTCTCCAGCCGCTCGCGGCCGGGGTGCCGTGGGCCTTCGCGTGGGTGTCGGGCTCGGGGATGGCGAGTACGCAGTGCCTCTTCGGCTTCTTCGTCGAACCCGCGGCGAACCTGAATCAAGATGCGAATGCGGTCGGTGCGCTCGTGGCGGTGGGCGCCGCCGTCGGGCGGACGATGTCGCCGGTCGCGGCGGTGACGCTCATGACGGCCGCGCTCGTCGGCGAGAGTCCGCTGGCGCTCGCCAAGCGCATCGCCGGCCCGGCGCTGCTCGGGTTGGCCGCCGTCGTCGGGCTGCGGATGCTCGGCTGGGTGTGACGCGACGTTCTGAAATTCCCCGCACAGGTTCAAACCGAGGATCGGCCGTGCTTCGACTTCCCTCTGTCGTTGTGTTCGTTCTGCTCGGCTCGTCGCAAGTCACCGTCGCGGCCGATTGGAAAGCCGATCCGCCGAAGGAAGTGAGCGACTGGAGGCCGTTCGCCGACGCCCTCAAGATGGGCGACGGCATCGCCCGGGTCACCTTCGCGGACAACTTCGGCCCCTACGCCGTGGTGGCTCGGCAGCCGAAGGCCGACCGCGTGATGATCGACCTGCGCACCGGCAAAGAGGCCGCGCGGTTGCCCAATGCGGACACGGCTTCGGCGGAGTATCCCGACATCCCTTCCCCGGACGGCAAATACGCGGTCCGCAGTTTGGATAGGCTGCGGAATGAACTGGAGGTGACGACTGCGTCCGACGGCGCCGTGCGCACGCTGAAGCTGCCCCACGATTGCGAGGATTACGCGTGGCTCGATGTGCAGCGGGTGCTCGTCGCCGACAACCGGGGGCTGATGATCGTCGATGCGGCCACGGCGACGGCCGGGAAGCCGATGGCGTATCCGGCGTTCCCCGATCGGTCTTACCGCCACGGCAAGTTCCTCGCGGTCAGCCCCGGCGGCCGCTATGCGGCCTTCGCAACCTATCGCGGCGTGGCCCTGCTCGACACGGAAACCTCCAAGTTCGAGATCGCATACACGCTGCCGGAATTCGACCCGCGCGATCCGAAGCCGCGCGTGATGCCGGCCCTGGCCTTCTCGGCGGATGGAACGCAGTTCGCCTGCCTCACGGGGGCCGGCAACGGGGACGGGACTCTGCGCATCTGGGTCGCCGGAGGCGAACTGAGAACGGCGGCGGTCGTCCGCAAAACCACTCCGCCGTTCTCCGCGAAGTCCCTCCAGGCGATCCGCGGCGGCGGTTGGCTCGTGGACAACGAGAATCTACTGGACGCCGCGGGCGAAAGCGTCCGGATCGTCCCCGCCTTCTCTACGGACAACGGCTCGCGGCTGGCGCTCGACACAGAGACGCTGCTGGCGTTCGGATCGCCGATCCTCGGCGGGAAACCGGAACTCGGCGTGTCGCGTGGGAAAGGGGTGCGGGTGAAGCCGCTGCTCATCGGAGATTACCGGAGCGCCGCGGCGAAACCGGTGAACTCCGAACCGTTCCTCGGCTCGTTCGAGCCGGCCCCGCCCGCAGCGACGCTGAAGCCGGCTCTCTGCAACCCGGATGACCCCCGTTCGTCGCGCTGCACGTCGCCCGCACGGGCCGGTGGGGCATCATCGAGCGGAACTTCTCCCGCGTTAAGGGGGCCGCGCTGAAGCCGTCGCTTTCCGTCTGGGACGGATCGGGCGTCGGGCCGCCCGCCGATTTGCCCGAGGGGCGGCGGGTCTTCGGCGAACTGTCCGGAGACGAGGGGTTCCTGACCACCGACGCAAACCCGGTCGCGCCGACGACCCTCGCCTTCCACGGGTCGACGGGGGACTTGGTCTGCCGGTGGCGGCCGACGGAAGCGGGGAAGCCGGAGGTGGAGATCACCTACGCGGCCGTCGTCGGCAAGGGGCGGGTCGTCACGCTCGATCGCGCGGGACGACTTGTGGGTTGGCAGATCCCGCAGTGCCGGGCCGAGTGGACACTGGAACTTCCGGAAGCCACCAGGGCGACACTCTCTCCGAAGGGGGATCGGCTCGCCGTGGCATCCGCGAAGGGCATCCACATCGTGGACGCCGAATCCGGGAACGGTCTCGGCCTTCTGGCCGGCGACCCGCAGGAGGGCTCGTTCTCCGGCGCGATCGCCATCCGCGCCGACGGGATGCAGGTCGTCGCCGGCCGCGCGGGGGGGGTGGGCAACCGCTACCGGGTCTGGAACCTCTCGGGGGAGCGCTCGGCCAAGAGCTTCACCGCGCCGTCCGGCGGCGGCCTGATCCACCTCGGGGGCGACCTGATCTTCAACGGCCTGCAGGCCATCGACGTGCGCCGCGAACTCGTGGTCTGGCAGTGCACCGACTTCCAGACGGGCCGCGCCGCCTCCCAGCCGTCGGACGGGCGCATCTGGCACTTGGCGACCCAGGCCCAAGGGTTGATCTACGGCGTGCAGGCGCTGCGGTTCCCGCGCGTGGGCGTCGAGGGCCTGCTCGACGATATGGAGCAGTCGAAGGACCAGTTGATGCGGCCGGGGGACCGCGTCCGGCTCGAAGTCGATTTCCCCGGCGCGCCGGACCGGTACCGCCAGGCCGCGACGCAGGCCGCGCTGGGCCGGCTCGAGGCCCGGAATATCATCGTCGCCGAGGATGCCCCGTTGACGCTCGTACTCCGGGCGGTGGTCGTGCCGACCGGGGAGACCGTGAACCTGAGCTGGCAAGACTTGAAGAAGCTCGGGCAGCAAGAAACGCTCAAGCCCTACTCCGTGCGCTGCACCGCGGAGCTGCGCCCCGACGGACGACCCATTGTTGCGGGTCCGCCGCGCGAAGTGAAGATGGACTTGGGGCGGACCTACCAGACCATCGTCATCACCGACGACAGCAAGACGGCGAAGGAGTTCTTCGAGCGGCAGGTCTGGAATCAGGTCGTCGGCTGGGCGGCCTTCGCGGTGCCGGCGGGGCCGACGGCGACCACGGTCGGGGGGCAGGCGGTCACGCTCCCCCTCACCGGGCGCGTGAAGGGCGAGACGCTGCAGATCGACTGGCCGTTCGGGTACACGCCGCAGGCGGAGCCGGCCGAGCCTATTGACGGCGCGCCATTGCCGGACGCTGCTGCAAAGCGTCCCAAGTGGGTCTGGATCGCGGGCGGCTGCGGAACCGCGGTCGTGCTGTTCGCGGTCGCCGCGATCAGTCTGCTCCTCCGGAGGGCGCGGCGAAAGCCGGCTGTGCCGCCGACCCGGAAGCGGCCGCCGATCCTCAAGCCGAGCCGACGTCCGACCCTCGATCCGGACGACGAGTGAAACCTTCCTTCGTATCGGCTACAATCTCCCGCGTGCATCCCCCACCCGAAAGGCCTTTCCCATGCGCTGTCTCGCCTTTGCCCTCTTCGCCGTCGTCCTCGCCGCGCCCGTGCGCGCCGAAGAACCGGCCAAGGAGTTCTTCTTCAAGCCGAACGACCGGATCGTCTTCCTCGGCGACAGCATCACCGAGCAGTACCAGTATTCGAGCACCATCGAACTCTACCTGACGACGCGGATGCCCAAGGGGAACTTCGTCTTCCTCAACGCCGGCATCGGCGGCGACACGGCCGGCGGCGGCGCCGGACGATTCCAGACCCAAGTGCTCGACGAGAAGCCGACGGCCGTCACGATCAACTTCGGCATGAACGACGGCGGCTACGGCGCGTTCAATCCGACTTCGGCGAAGCAGTTCGTCGAGCGCACCAAGGCGATGCTCGATATGGCCCAGAAGGCCGGCGTCCGCGTCGCGGTCTGCACGCCCAACGCCGTGGATCGGCGGAGAAAGACCAACGGCAAGCAGTACCTCGAAACGCAGTTGCAGTTCTACGCGCCGCTGAAGGAACTCGCGGCCGCGCAGAAGGTGAGCTTCGCGGATCAGTACACCGTGACGCGCGCCGCCACCGAGAAGATGGAAGTCGCCGACCCCGAGGGGAAGGTCGCTCTGCCCTACGGTGATGGCTTCCACACCTCCCCGCCCGGCGGGTTGCTCATGGCCCACGCCATCCTCACGCAACTGAATGCCCCGGCCGTCGTCAGCACGGCCTTCGTCAACGCCGGAGATCGGACGACCGCGGTTCCCAGCCCCGTCGGCTGCAAGATCACCGACGTGACCGCGGCCGACGGCGCCGTGAGCTTCACCCGCCTCGACGACGCCGTGCCGATGCCGATCCAGAAGGACTGGCTCTCGATGCTGCCGTACACCAACGACCTCAAGGATCTGAACCATTACGGCCTGACGGTGGCGGGCCTCAAGGACGGCGACTACGACATCGCCATCGACGGTGCGAAGGTGATGAAGGCGAGCGCCAAAGAACTCGGCGCCGGGGTGAACCTCGGCAACGTCACGACCGGCCCGATCTACGAGCAGGGCAACAAGGTCTGGCAGGCCATCAACGCCAAGAACACGATGGTGAAGGACCGCTTCTTCAGCGTCGTGCGGTTCAACGTCCCCGCGTGGGTCGAAGAAGCCGCACCCGGCGCCAAGGCCAAGGAGCTGGCGAAGCGGATGGAGAAGATCGACAAGGCCCAGGCCGACATCTACAAGTTGGCGACTCCGGTGGCGCACAAGTTCACGGTGACCCCGCTGGGGAAGTGATATGCCCGTGACGGCCACCCTCGTGCCGGATCGCCCCGCGATCCGGCTGTCGAGTTCGCTCACCCTGAAGGCCGCGTTCGAAGGGCCGGCCCCGCTGCGCGTCGAAGTCCCCGCCGAAGTCCTCTCCGACGAGTCCGCTCAAGTCTGGCAGATCGCCCCCGTCGGTTCCGCGAAGCTCGTCGAGCTCCCCGGCGGCACCCAGCGCTGGAGCCAGGATTTCAAGCTCTCGCCGTTCGCGCCGGGCGATGCCGTCCCGCTCGCACTGCGCGAGTTCTCGGTGACGGCCGGCGGCGATGCGGCGCCGAAATCGATCGCATTCCCCGCACTGACGATCCGCGTGGAAACGAGCATCAAATCGATCGGGATCGAGGAGGCCCGGCCGATCACCGGGATCGAGGAACTGCCGCCGCTGCCGCCTAGGCCGGCGATTCCGCCGGGGGTGATCGGCTTCGCGATCGCCGTGGTTCTGCTGCTGCTCGTCGGCTCGTTCTTCGCGCTCCGCCGCCGGAGGCCGTTGCCGGAACTCCCGCCGGGCGAGCGGGCGCTGCGCGAATTGGATGCCCTCGTTCCCGATGCCACGCTGCCCGAAAAGCTGGCGGCGATCCTGCGCGCGTTCGCCGCGGATGCGTTCGATCTCCCCGCCGAGACGATGACGACCGCCGAACTGGCGGAGGCCCACCCCGACGAAGAACTGCGCAGGTTGCTCGAAGCCTGCGACCGCGCCAGGTTCGCGGGAATCGCCTGGCGACCGGACGACGGCCCTCCACTGGCGGCGCGAGCACGGGCTTGGTTGGCGCGGGTTCGAAGTGGCGATTCGGGAACGCAAAAGCCCGCGTGACAATGGGTTGTGTCACACGAGCCATTTCCGGGTTAGCGTGTCTACCTCCGCCGATTGCACGAGCAGTACTCGCCTGATCGGAATCGCCCCCGCCAAGAACAGGAAGCTCAGGCTGATGTCGAGGGTCGGTAGGCGAAGTCGAACGTCCGCATCCGCGCGAGAGGGATGGGACGCAGCGCGGGAGAAAAAGGTTCGGGCGCCGCGCGGTGACGAGAATATGCTGCATGGGCGTGAAAACGGAGTCGCCATCGACCCGCGACCCGTCTCGTCAGCCCCGGAACTTCGCCAGATACGGCGCCGTCGCGCTCCCCGCCGCCCGCGCCACGTCCTGCGGGAACCCGGCCGCGACAACCCGACCGCCCTCCTCGCCGGCACCGGGGCCGACATCGATTACCCAATCGCTTCCCGAAACCACCCTCAGATCGTGCTCGACCACAACCGCAGTGTTGCCCGCATCGACGAGCCCCGCGAGCTGGACCATGAGGCGTTCCACATCCGCCGGGTGCAGCCCCGTCGTCGGCTCGTCGAGCACGTAGAGCGTCGTCCCCCGTTCCGCCCGTTGCAACTCGGTCGCGAGCTTGATCCGCTGGGCCTCCCCGCCGGACAGCTCGGTCGCCGACTGGCCGAGCCTCAAGTAGCCGAGCCCCACATCCCGCAGGACGCCCAGCGAACGGCGCACCTGCGGCTCCTCGCTCAGGAACTCCCAGGCCGCATCCACCGTCATCCCCAACACGTCGGCGATAGTCTTGCCGCCGTACTCGATTTCGAGGGTCTCCGCGTTGTACCGCGTCCCGCGGCAGGTCGGGCACGGGCTGTACACGCTCGGGAGGAACAGGAGTTCGACCATCACGAATCCCTCGCCCGCGCACGTCGCGCACCGGCCCTTGGCGACGTTGAACGAAAACCGTCCGGCGTCGTACCCGCGGGCTTTGGCCGCTTTCGTCCCGGCGAAGAGTTTGCGGACGTGATCGAAGAGCCCGGTGTAGGTGGCCAGATTCGACCGCGGCGTGCGGCCGATCGGCCTCTGGTCCACCACGACCAAACGCTTCACCGCTTCCAGACCCGAGACGATCCGGCCGCCGACCGGGATCGCGGAGGCCCGCTCCAGCTCCTCGCCTTCTTCCTCGGCTGAGGGAGCGGACTGTCCGAGATGCCCGGCCACGAGTTCCACGAGAGCCTGACCGACCAGGCTCGACTTCCCCGACCCGGACACGCCGGTCACCGCCGTGAGCACGCCGAGCGGAAATGCGGCGTCCAAACTGCGCAGGTTGTTCCGCGTGACCCCTTCGAATCGGAGCCACCCTTTCGGCTTTCGGGGCTCCCTTCTCGGAATTCTGCGATCGGGGAATAGGAAGGGACGCGTCCGCGATTCCGCGACGCTTCCGAGCCCGGCGGGCGGACCGCTGTAGAGGATGCGGCCACCCTGTTCGCCGGCGGGGGACATCGACGTCGATGCCTTTCAAGTTGTGCGTGCGGGCCCCGCGCACGGGGACGAATCCGTCGGCGGAGGGGTCTCGGGGCGTGCCGGGGGGAGTCGCATCGGTCTTTTTCATTCGATGGCTCATTGTCGCCGAGGTCGCACCGAGGACGCGGGCGCGGCTCACACCGCGACTTCGCCGCAAAGGGCAGCCCCAGCCGCGAGTCGAATGTGGCGTCGCACCGGCATCGTTCCGCAGGATCGCAAACGGCATGCCCGGCGTTTTCCGATCGCCTTCCGCATCAACGTGCTCCCAGGGAGACGGAGAGATTGCGCTCCGGCTTTTCGTCGCGGGAGTCTCGGTGATCCTCGCGGCCCGGATCCGCGTTTTTCAGCCGCAGGCCGTCGGAATGGGGGAGGCGGCTCCAGAAATGCAGTACGCCTTCGGTCTGCGCGATGCTGCGGATCACCACCGGTCCGGATGCGCCCGCAGCCGCTCCGGCTCCGTCGTCGGACCGGCGGCCTCCCGATCACTTCTTCTCGGCCTGCAGGATGAGGCCGAAGCCGGAGTTGTTGAGCGCGGTCTGCTTGCCGGTGACGCCGATCACGGCCCGGCCTTCGCCCGAAAGCGTGCGCGGCACCTTCTGCTCTTTGGTTCCCACGTACTCGCTCTGGTAGCTGTCCTTCGCGTCGAGACCGTCCTTCGCGATCTTCATGAACGTCACCGTCATGCCGTCGCAGTTCAGGCCCGAGATGATGCTGACGGCGCCGACCGCGTAACCCGCCTTCGCCTTGAGGGTGACGACGCGCTTGATGTCTCGCCCGGTCTGCTTGCCGGTCGTCTCCTTGTCGCCCGTGAGGTAGATCGGCCGAATGCCCATGATGAAGTCGGCGGGCGTCAGGGCGATCTCGAGGCCGATGAGCAATCCGCCTTCGGGGGCGAGGTCGCGGTAGACCGGGTTGGTGAACCCGCCGATGATCTCGGTGTCGGTGCCAGTCCCCCAGGTCTTCCGCGCCTCGATGGCCTCGGGGGTGTTCGCGATCAGCCCGAGACCGGTGAGGTTCTTGGTTTGGGGATTGTGCTTGCCGACCATGCCGATGAAGCCGACGCCGGTCCCACCGAGCTTGCGCTCTCGGACTTTCGGACTGCCGATCCACTCGCTCTCGTAGCTGTCGGTCGCGTCGAGTTTGTCCCCGGCGATCTTCATGAAGGTGATCGAAAGTCCGTCGACGGTCAGTCCGGTCCGCACGGAGACCGCTCCAACCGCGTACCCCTCCTTCGCTTTGAGGAACTTCGTGTCGGCGCTCGTGCCGTGGGCGGTGCCGAGAGTGTCGCCGGCCTTGCCGCGGAAGATCGGCCGGGCCGCCACGATCACGTCGTTGTTGAGCCACTTGCCGAGGCCGAGTTCGAAGCCGACGAGGAGTGCCCCTTCGGGAGCGAAGTCTTTGAAGACCGGGTCGAAGGTGCCGCCGAGGATGTCCGTCTCGCCGCTTTTGGCGATCGCGCCGGGCTTCACGGGATTCGGATTCGGATCGACGGCGACGACCTCGCGCGGGTGGACGCGGAAGGAGTCGAGGAAGAGGTAGCCGTCGTCGCCGGAAACCGCCTTGGGAGGCCCCTGCACGAGGACGATGTAGACCGTCCGGGTCGAGACGAAGATGCGCACGACCGCCGTCTCTTTGGCCCCTTTGATGACGTATTCCTTGCAGGGCCACGCACCCATCTTCGCGTCCGACTCTTCGACGATCTTGCCTTTGATCTCGTCGGCGACGCTTTTGGAAATCGATTCGCGGAGGGCGGCCACGTCGAGCTTCGAACCGATCCCGCCCGCGCCGGTGAGCAGCAGGCTGGCGCGCTCGAGCCGGTAGACGAGGCCGTTGTCCCCGACCGTGGTCGTCGACGTCGAGTTGACCGTCATCCCCTGGCCGCGATACGTGTTTCGGCGATCGAGCTGCTTCGAGGTTTTCTCGGGCACCCAGATGGTATAGAGGCCGGTGTCCATCGCGATCTCTTTCCAGCCCGCGGGCGGCTTGTCGTCCGCTCCGATGCTTTTGCCGCCCAGTACAGCGCGGCCGAGGGAGACGTGCGTGTTCGCACTCGACTCCCATTTCTCGGAACCGCTCGGCTTTGCGCTGAACGAGAGTTGTCCGCCACCGGCGGCGCCGTCGAGCAGCAATTCGCCCTTGGCCACGGCGCCCTCCATCGTCAACGCGAGCGACTTGGCGCCCGGTAGCGCGCTCAAGTCGGCGCCCTCCTTCGGTTTCTCGGCTTTCGCATCGGTCAGTTTGTAGTTCAGCGTCACGCCTGTGATCGACCCGGCCGGATTTGACACGAGCGCCTCGAAGCTCACTTTAACCTTGCCGTCGGTCTGCTTCGCATAGGTCGCCGCGATGACGCTGACTTTGCCGGTGAGCATCGCGTCCACTTCCGCGGCGGGGACGACGAAGCCGATCCCCTTGCTGTCGCGGATGGTGGCCGTCGCCACGCCGATGACAGCGCCGTCGGTGTCGATCACGGGGCCGCCGCTGTTGCCGGGATTCAGGTTGCCGTCGATCTGGATGGTGGTCAGCTTGCCGGTCTCGTCGGTGCGCAGGCTGGAGATCGACGCCTTGCCGACCGTCACGGCCGGGCCTTTGCCGGTCGAGAGGGCGTCGCCGAAGGGATAACCGAAGGAGTAGACGGTGCTCGTCTCCGCGAGCGCCTTCGCCCCGCCGACTTTCAGCGCTTTCGGGGGATTCTTGACATCCGAGGTTTTCACCCGGAGGATGCCGATGTCGGCCGCGGCATCGAGCGAAACGACTTCCGCCGCCGCGCTGCGCTCGGTCGGGGTGCCGCTGCCGAAGAGGATCGTGATCTTGGCCTGCTTCAATTTCGCGAGCAGCGCCGCGGGGGAGAGCTTCGCCAATTCGTCCGGGGAAATGACGTGGGCGTTCGTGGCGATCAGCAGCGAATCGCCATCGGAGGAGACGACGAAGCCGGAGCCGGTGAACTTGTGGGCGTCGAGGGCGAAGCGGATAAAGACGCTCCCGGCCTTCACATCGACGATCTTCTCGGGTTTGATGTCTTGGCCCTCGGCACCGGTCGCGAGGATGGCGAGCCCGAGGAGTGATAGCAGAAGTCGCATGAGCGCCCCGAATCGAAGAATGGTAGATGACAGATTGTCATACCGCGGGCATGGAATCGCAACTGAATTCGGGCTATGTTCTGTGCGACTGCCGGAGACCGCCATTCCCGGTGGCGTATCCCGAAGGCAACCGGGCTTCCGTCCCCATCTGCACCATGGATAAACCCGCAAATCGTGGTCCGGCGACCCGGGAATATCGCGTGGCGCAGGGGTCGCCTCGCCCACAGCGGATGACATGATCGCTTGGGGTGTTGGATGTCGCTTCTGCGGAGCGCAGGACCTTTTGGGCTGGGTAACGGGCGATGGAGCACTTACGATATCCCGGTTCGACCCGCCGGTATTCTTGCCTTTTACAATCGCCCGGTGATGGTCATGCACTCCGGAAGATCCCAGACGAACTCCGCTCGATCCGCGAGCGGCCGGTACCGGCTCCGGTCTGCCATCGGTCTGCTCATCGCCATTTTGCCGACCGCCGCCCGCGGGGACGACGGTGCGGACTTCTTCGAGAAGAAAGTCCGACCCATCCTCGCCGAACACTGCCAGTCTTGCCACTCGGCGGGAGCCAAGAAGACCAAGGGCGGACTGGCGCTCGATACCTCCGCGGGGATCCGCCAAGGCGGTAAGACCGGCCCCGCGGTGACGGCGAACGACGACGCGAGCCTCCTGCTGCGGGCCGTTTCGCACGCTCCGGACGCACCGGCAATGCCGCCGGAGGGAAAGCTGCCGGACGATGCCATCGCGGATCTCCGCCGCTGGATCAAGATGGGGGCACCTCTTCCCGCCCCGACCCCTGCTGAGGCGAAGCGCGGAGACGCGGCCCGCAAATTCTGGTCGTTCCTGCCCGTCGCCGAGCGGCCGGCGCCCAGAGTTTCGAATCCGAAGTGGCCGATCACGAAGGCCGACTCCTTCGTTATGAAGGAACTCGACGGACGGAAGTTCTCCCCTGCGCCCGCGGCCGATCGGCGCACGCTGATCCGCCGCGTCACCTTCGACCTCGTCGGGCTTCCGCCCGCGATCGAAGACGTCGAAGCGTACGCCGCCGACGTCCGGCCCGATGCCTACGAGCGGCTCGTCGATGGGCTGCTCGCCTCGCCCCGGTTCGGCGAGAAATGGGGCCGTCACTGGCTCGATGTGGCGCGGTACGCCGAGGACAACTCCACGGGCGAATCGACGTGCAAGCCGCCGCGGTTCCCGTACCGCTACCGCGATTGGGTGATCGGTGCGTTCAACGGGGACGTGCCGTATGACCGCTTCGTCCGGCTCCAGCTCGCCGCCGACCTCGCCGCCGATACCGCGCCCGCGGACTATGCGGCGCTCGGCTTCCTGGGCCTCTCGCCGGTCTACCACAAGGAGCCGAAGCTCTCGAAGGACGTGATCGCCGCGATCGTCGCCGACGAGTGGGACGAGCGTGTGGACGCGGTCACACGCGGGTTCCTCGGGCTGACCGTCGCCTGCGCGCGGTGCCACGACCACAAGTTCGACCCGATCACGGCGGAGGATTACGCCGCCCTCGCCGGGGTGATGGCGAACACGCAGCTTGTGGAGCGGTCGCTACAGCCCGGTGCCGACGCGGATGCGCAAATGTCCGTCCGGGGCGATCTCCTCGATGCCACGCTCCGACTCGCATACTCGAAGGAGATGCGCGGCGCGGCCGCGAAGGATAAGAAGGACGCTTCGGCTTTCGACGGGCCGATCAAAATCCAAGAGGAGCGGGTGGCCGAGCTGCAGAAGCGCGGGAAAGGGTTCGACGCCGGAATCCTCTCGAACGGTGTCCGCGATGCCGGAACATGGATCAACGGCGACGATCCGGCATGGACGGTGATCGATTACCGACCCGGCAAAACCCGGGACCTCCCCGTCTTTATCCGGGGGAACCCCGCTCGACCCGGAGGAATTGTGCCCCGGAGGTTTCCCGCAGTGCTCGCGTCGGCGAAGGCGATGCCGTTTCGCGCGGGGAGCGGGCGGGCGGAACTGGCCGACGCCATCGTGACCGACGCGGCCGGCCTGACCGCCCGCGTGTTCGTGAACCGCGCGTGGGGGTGGATCTTCGGTCGGCATCTCGTCGGTACGCCGAGCAACTTCGGAGAACTCGGCGACCGCCCGACCCACCCCGAACTGCTCGACGATCTCGCGGCCCGATTCGTCGCGAACCGGTGGTCGATGAAATGGCTCGTCCGCGAGCTGGTGCTGTCCGCGACCTATCGGCAGTCGAGCCGCCACGACGAAAAGTACGCCGCCGCCGCCCCGGACAACCGCTGGCTGTGGCGGGCACCGCGGAAGCGGCTGGAATTGGAAGTGTGGCGGGACGCGTTCCTGCGGGTGAGCGGGCAGCTCGACCTCGCCGGCGGCGGCCCCTCGGACAACTTGGACGGAATCAAGTCCGTCCGCCGGACGGTCTACGGGAAGGTGAGCCGCGAACGGCCGGCCGATATCCACCGCCTGTTCGATCTCCCCGATCCCAAGGGGCACGGCGAGAAGCGCGAGGCGACGACGACTCCCGTTCAGCAGCTCTACTTCCTCAACAGTCCGTTCGTAAGGCAGGCGGCGACGGCGCTGGCCAAGTCGGCGACCGCGGGGCTGTCGGAGGAGGCCGGCGTCGAAGCGCTGTTCCGCAGAGTGCTCCTCCGCTCACCCACCGGAGCCGAGTTGGCAACGGCGCGGAAGTTGATTCGACCCTCGAAGAACAACGCCGAGCCCGCGTGGGAGTTGCTCGCCCAGGTACTCCTGACGAGCAACGAATTCCTGTTCCTCAACTGACCGGGGACTTCCGATCATGGATCTCGAACCCGCCGATCCGTTCGGGCCGACCCGCAGGTCTTTCCTCCGCGAACTCGGCGGCAGCGTCGGTCTGCTCGGGCTAACGAGCTACTTGCACGCGGAATCCCCCGCCGCGCCCGGAAAGCCGCACTTCAAAGCGCGGGCCAAGCGCGTGATCTTCCTGTTCATGGCCGGGGGCCCTTCGCACTTGGACCTGTTCGACCCGAAGCCCGGACTCGCGAAGTACGCCGGGAAGAGACCGGAAGCGACCGTTCTGCGGACCGAGCGCGTCACCGGCGGAGTGCTTCCGTCGGCGTTCGCTTTCAAACCGGGAGGCAAGTCGGGATTGGCGGTGAGCGACTTGCTCCCGAACCTCCGGGACTGCGCCGACGAACTCTGCGTGCTCCGGGGCCTCTACGCGACCAATCCGAATCACTCGCCCGCCGCGAACTTCTTGGCCAGCGGCCGGATCGACGCCGCGCATCCCGGCATCGGCTCATGGGTCTCGTACGGCCTGGGTTCCGAAAATGAGAACCTGCCCGGCTTCGTCTCCCTCGGTGGCGGTTTCGGCCAGGCCGGGTTCGAGCGGAGCGGCTACCTGCCGGGGCAGTTCCAGGCGACCCGCGTCGCGGCCGCGGAGACCGATCCGGAAAAGATGATCCGTCACTTGAAGAACCCGACCCTCGCATCCGAGGATCAAAAGCGGCAGCTCGATGCGCTCCAGTCATTCAACAGGACGCACGCCGCATCGAACGGGAACGATCCGCAGATGGAGGCCCGCGTCCGAGCGATGGAGACCGCGTTCCGGATGCAGTCCGCGGCCGGGGAGGCGTTCGACATCCGCCGGGAAACGCAGAAAGTGCGCGACTCGTACGGCATCGGAGAGTTCGCCCGAGGATGCCTGCTGGCCCGGCGGCTCGTTGAACAGGGTGTCCGCTTCGTCCAAGTCTCACTCGGCGGCTGGGACCACCACAGCGGGATCAACGTCGAATTGAAGAAGAAATGCGGGGAGATCGACCGCCCGATCGCGGCCTTGCTGAAAGACCTCCGCGGGCTGGGGCTCCTCGACGAGACGCTCGTCGTCTGGGGCGGAGAGTTCGGTCGGACGCCCGTATCGGAGAACGGCGACGGCCGGGATCACAACCACTACGGCTTCACGATGTGGATGGCCGGCGGCGGAATCAAAGGGGGTATGGCCCACGGTGCGACCGACGAGTTCGGATTCAAAGCGGTGAAGGATTGCGTGAGCGTCCACGATCTCCATGCGACCGTCCTGCACCTGCTCGGCCTCGACCACGAGAAGCTCACGTACCGCTACAGTGGCCGCGACTTCCGCCTGACCGATGTCCACGGCCGCGTGGTGAAGGAGATCTTGGCGTGAGCAGGAACCATCCACCGGAATTATTTTCGTCGCCGGATCGGACCGGACAACATGGTGGATTGCGAAACGCTCTCGCGGAAGGATTGATCGGGAGTCCGGACAAGACGCGGCGGATGGCGCTCACACGGGGTTCAATCGCGGCATCGGACTCGAGGCAGCGAACCGGAGGGCGCGGCGGGTATTTTTCCATCGTCACATCGGCCGGGGAAGATCGCCATCCGATGCTTGTTCCGACGGCGCGCAGCGCATCGCGGTGACGCTGATCTGCCCGTTGTTCTCCAGGACTGCGGCGTGGACTTGTGCGATGGCGTCGCATCCCGCCCGGCGCAGTGCGGCCATGAGTTCGTGGTGCGTCATGCGCTCGGCGCGGAGCACGCCTTCGAGCAGCCGGCCGTTGTGGATGAGCACGCGAGGCCGGCCCTCGATGAGTCCTTCCAGCCACTTCGATCGGTAGGTGGCCCACCCGACCAGCCCGTTGAGAGCCACGAGCGTGGCCGCCGAGATGACCCCGGCGGTGAACGAGTTATCCCCGCCGTTCATGGCGTTTTGAACCGCGTTCGAAAGGATGAGCAGCAGGATGAGGTCGAACGGGGCGAGCTGGCCGACCTGCCGCTTGCCGGTGATCCGGAGCAGCGCGAGAAGGAACAGATAGGTGAGCGCCGCACGGCCCACGAGTTCCAAAAACGGAATCGTCAGATCCCACATATCGGTATCGCTCCAAAGGCGGATGGCGACGACCCGGCGCCGGATGATGCGCACGGTCGCAGCAGTTTCGTGGTATCGATGCCCGCGGGCGACGTGATTCCGTGTCGCAAGCGGTCGTGGCGAGTTGCAATGGCGAGCGTGCCGTCGCAGCGGCCGGCGACGTTTCTACAGGCATGGAAAAATAGCGGATGTGCACAAACGATCAACGGAGCGGGAGGGATTGGAACAGGTCTCGAAAACCCCATGAATTCGGCGTTTCCCGAAGAGGGTGGCGCAAAATCCGGCGCACTCGATTCGGCCGACCCCCATTTAATGGTCATCATTGAGGGTTGGGCTCGTCTTTCCGATGCACTCAAAGCAGGTATCGTCGCCATGGTGAAGGCGGCAAACGGAGAATCGCTTCACCCGTAATGGTCGAAGTTGAAGTGGATGCGAACCCCGGCACGGCCAAGATCATCCTCGCCGGGCTGCCCGAACTCGCCGTGCACGAGAGCGTCCGCCGCATCGAGCGCGCCTTCGCCAACCTCGGCTACGTCCGACCAACCGGCGGCACCAGCATCAACTTAGCGCCGGCCGACTTGAAGATGAAGAAGGACGCCGGCGCCTTCGGTCTCCCCATCGCCCTCGGGATTCTCGTCGCCACGCGCCAGCTCACCCCGGAACATTTGAAAGACTTTGCCGCATCGGCGATCTGAGCCTCGACGGTCAGGTGCGCCCGGTGATGGGGCCCTCTCCACCGCGATGGCGGCGCGTCTGCGGCGTGAAGAAGCTCATCGTGCCGATGACGAACGCCCGCGAAGCGGCCGTCGTCGCGGAGGTCGAAGTCTGCGGCGTCACGTCCCTCTCCGAAGCCGTCGGCATTATCTACGGGGTGCTGGAAGTCGAACCCGTTTCGCCGACGCTCGAGGACATCACGGAGCGCATAAGCCGCTACGCTGTGGACTTCGCCGAAGTCCGCGGTGAGGAGTTCTCCAAGCGTGCGCTGGTGGTTGCGGTGGCCTGCTGGCCAACATGCTCCTTTTAGAGACCATTACGCCATTCAGCGAATGGTATGTCCCGTGCGTAGTGAACATCGCGGCAAGCTGTCGAGCTACATAGACCTCACCCCTTCATCGAATACCAACTGAAGTCCACCTTTCCTCGTCGTCGCTGAAGAGGTCACTTTTTCTCTCGGCGAACGGGACAGGCAGCGCAGTGCAACTTCGAGATTCTTTCTGAAAGATGATCGCATTTGAGCCGTGCGTGTGATTACATTCGGCAATCACACTCTCAGGGTTGACGTCCATGGCATCGAAATCCAAGCCCGCAGCAA
>JAYVTJ010000353.1:0-5296 GCA_043774415.1 Fimbriiglobus sp.
GAGGGCTCACGCCCACCGCTCGGGAAGCAATACTCACGCCTCCGTCGGCGACCCCGCGGGCGCACTCATCTTCGCGGTCTGCTCCGCGCTGAGCTGTCGGCTGCCGCGGCACTCGGGGTAGTTGTTGCACCCCAGGAAATACTTGCCCATGTACTGCCGGAGCTTCATCCCGGCGCCGCACGTCGGACAGGTTTCCTTGATGTCCAGTTCCGGCACCGCGGCCTTCGCGACCTTCGGCTTCGGCGGCGGCAGGATGTCCTTCAGCTTCTCCTTCAGCTCGGCCGTGAGCGCCTTCGCGTTGCGGCACTTCGGATAGCCGGTGCAGGCCAAGAACGGCCCGCGGAACCCGCTGCGGATGGTCATCGGCGACTGGCACTTGTCGCAGAGCACGCCCGTTTCCGGCGGCGCTTTCGGAGCGCCCTTCTCGTCGGCGTCAGATGTGAACTTGCACTTCTTCGTATCGCTGCAGGTCACGTAACGGTTGCCGGTTTTGCTGAACTTCAGCAGCAGTTGCTTGCCGCACTTCGGGCAGGGGACCGGGGCCGGCAGGGTGCTCACCACCGGCTTGCCGTCGGCGCCGAGGTTCATGATCGTCGGGCAGGCCGGGGCACCCTCGCAGGTGAAGAAGACGCCGAAGCGACCGTCGCGCTTGATCATGAACTTGCCGCAGGCCGGGCAGACCGTCGTCGTTACTTCGGGGCCGGCGCTCTCGGTGCCGTCTTCGCTGCGCTTGTACGCACAGGGGTTCTCGGGGTCCTTCCAGCCCGAGCAGCCGATGAATTTGTTGCCGGTCTTCCGGCTAAACATCGCCACGAGGGGCTTGCCGCACTTCGGGCACGCCTCGCCGATCTCGATGCCGCGCTGGGCCGGCATGTCGGTCTCGGCTTTGAGCAGCGATTCCGAGAAGGGCTTCCAGAACTCGTCGAGCACGTCGGCGTACTGGCACTTGCCGCTCTCGATCTCGTCGAGTTCCTCTTCGAAGTGGCTCGTGAACTTCATGTCCATGATTTTGGGGAAGTGCGCGACGAGCAGCTTCGTGACCACGATGCCGATCTGCGTGGCGTAGAAGCGGCGCTCCTTCTGCTCGACGTAGCCGCGGGCCTGCACCGTCTCGATGATGCTGCTGTACGTCGACGGGCGGCCGATGCCCTCTTTTTCGAGGGCTTTCACGAGCGAGGCTTCGTTGTAACGCGGCGGCGGCTGCGTAAAGTGCTGCGTCTCGGTGAGGTCGAGTTTGTCGAGCGGCTGCTTCTCGATCAGCGGCGGCAGCAGCACGTCCTCGGACTTCGCCGGACTCATCACGCGGCGGTAGCCCTCGAACTTTTCGATGCGGCCGTTCGTGCGGAACAGCCCCGCCCCGGCGGTGATCTCCACGCTCGTGATGCTGAATACCGCCGACGCCATCTGACTGGCGACGAAGCGGTTCCAAATGAGCGTGTAGACCTTCAGATTGTCGGCATCCAAACCGAGGCTCGCGGTGCGCTGCGGGGTCATTGCCACATCCGTCGGCCGGACGCACTCGTGGGCCTCCTGCGCGGCCTTCGCCGCTCCGTAGAAGTTGGGCTTCTCGGGGCAGTAGCGGTCGCCGAATTCCTGGGCGATATGCTCGCGCACGGCCCTCAGCGCATCGGGCCCGATGCGGGTGCTGTCGGTCCGCATGTAGGTGATGAGCGCGACCGTCCCTTCGCTCTTGAGATCGACCCCCTGATAGAGGCGCTGGGCCGCATCCATCGTGCGCTTCGTCGTGAAGCGCAGCCGGATGTTCGACTGCTGTTGCAGCGTCGAAGTGGTGAAGGGGGCTTGAGGCCGTTCTTGGCGCTCCTTCTGCTCGACCTTGCTCACGACGTATGCGGCCGTCCGCAACACATTGGCGATGGCGTCGGCTTCCGCTTCGGTCGTCATCACGGGGTCGGCCCCGTTCCACTTGGCCAGCTCCGCAAGGAACGATCCACGCGGCGCCGTCGGCAGTCCGACCTTCTCCACGGGCGGTTTCTGCAGCGCGGCCGGGGCTTCGGTTTCGCCTTCGACCCCCTCGAATTGCGGGGCTTCCGTGTCTTCGACTGAAGCTTCAGCCCCTTCAGCCTCGGCGACTTTTTCACCCTTCTTCTTGGCGAAGACCTTCGCGGAGTTCGGCGTCGCCGTGTACCGGATGCCGGCGTTCTGCGGGGCGAGCAGCGCGGTGATCTTCCAGAATTCATCGGTGCGGAACGCTTCGATTTCCAACTCGCGATCGACGATCAACCGCACAGCTACCGACTGGACGCGGCCGGCGCTCAGACCCGCCGCGACTTTCTTCCCGAGCAGGTTCGACAGCGGGAACCCGACGACGCGATCCATGGCCCGGCGGGCTTCCTGCGACTTCACGCGGAGCATGTCGATCTGCCCGGCCTGCGCGACCGCCTGCTGGATCGCCGACTTCGTGATCTCGTTGAAGCGGATGCGGAAAGTGCGGGCCGGATCGAGCTGCAATTCGTCGGCGAGGTGCCAGGCGATCGACTCCCCTTCGCGGTCGGGGTCGCTCGCCAGCAGCACGCGGTTGGCGTGCTTCGCCGCGGCGGCGAGTTCGTCCAGGATCTCCCGCTTGCTGCGGCCGCGCTTCACTTGGCCGCGCTTCACCTGATCGACGGTGTAGCGCAGCTTCCAGCCGTTGCTGATCTGGATGCCGGACACTTCCTCTTTGATCTTGCGGTCCTTCCCGGTCGCCAAGTCGCGGATGTGGCCGACGCTCGCCAGGACCTTGTAGCCCGGCCCGAGGTACTTGTTGATCGTCTTGGCCTTCGCCGGCGACTCGACGATGACGAGGTCGTAGCTCCGTCCGGTGGCGTCGGCGACTTCGCCGGACACGGACTTGCGCCGCCCGGCAGGGGCGCGCTTCGCCTTCGGGGTCAGCGGTTCGACACCCGTGACTTCGACCACCTCTCCTTTAGAAGGGGCTTTGCGGGCGGGGGCGCGCTTCGCCTTCGGGGGCGTCGAATCGCCGGGAGTCTGCTTGCGTGCTGGCACCGTGAGAAACCTCATGTTTGCGGTTGTTGCAACCCGCGGAATTCCTAGAATCGAACAGCCGAGGCCGTCGCAACCTCAACACGAATTAGTACGGTGCGGGTCAAACTGTCAAGCCCTGAGCGGGCCGCTGGCAGTGCAGAACCGGCCGTAACCCGAGACAGTACCATGGCTTATAATCCGTTCGATTTCTTCCGCAAGAATCAGAAGATCATGTTCGCCGGCCTCACGGTCATGATCATGTTCATGTTCGTGCTCTCGTTCGGCCGCGGCGACTTCTTCGATTGGTTCCCGAAATGGCTCGGCGGCAAGAAGTCGCGCGGCGACGTTCTCGCGGTTATCGACGGCGATAAATTCCGCGAATCGGAGTCGTCGCAGATCCGCGCCCGGCGGACCCACGCGAACCAGTACATGACCGCGGCCGCGCGGAAGGCCCTCGAAGAACTGCAGACGACCGCGAAGGAGCGCAGCGAGAAAGTAAGCCCCGAAAATCGCGCGACCGTGCAGTCGGCGATGCAGTCCATCGGGATGCTCGGCTTCCTGAATCAGATTCCCGCCCAGTCGCGCGAGATGTTCTTCCAGCAGATCGTCAAGGGGATGCATTCGGGCATCGAAAAGCTCGAGAAGCTCCTGGGGACTTCCGGCGTCAAGCAGGACGACATCGACGGCGCCAACGCCGTCCGCAAGCTGCTGACCCTCTCGCTGCACATGATGCGCTCGGGCGACCGGCACTACTTTTACAACCAGCCGAACAAGAGCGCGAAGGACGCCATCGACTACACGCTCTGGCTGAAGAAGGCCGATCAGCTCAAGATCCACTTCCGCACCGAAGACGTAGACGGCCTCATCGAGCAGGAGTTCCTCCAGCTCAAAGCCGATGCGCGCGAGAAGATCCTGAACGAGATGGTCGCCGATGGCCGACAGACCGGCTTGTCGAAAGACGCGATCCTCGACGCCGTCGGCGACGAGTTCCGCGTGCGCCTCGCCCAGGTCGCCGTGATGGGGCTGCCCGCCGTCCGGTCCAGCAACCCCGCCGACATCGGTCACTCCCCGTTCGACTACTACGAATACTACCGCACCGAAACGAGTCCGGTGCAGTACAGCGTCATCTCGGTGCCGGTCGAAAACTACGTGGCGAAGGTCGAGGGCCAGCCGACGGAGACCGAACTCCGCGAGCTGTTCAACAAGGCCAAGAACGCCGAAGCCGACCCCGGTGAACCGAAGATCGGCATCAAGAAGGGGCGCGAACTCAAGCTCGGCTGGATCGAGGTCACGGGCAAGGAGCCCTTCTACGCCGCGGCCGCGACGGACGCGTTGCTGAAGGCCGAAGTCGCCGCGAAGATGGCGGGCCTATTCACCGTCCCGTTCGGCTCGGGCGCCATCGGCAACGTCCTCTCGTACGGCGTGCTGAAAGTCGAAGACCCGGCGCTCCAAGGCGCGTACGACTACTACCGCTACATCCACGGGGCCAACCTGTCGGCGCGCTGGTTCGCCACCGATTCGTCCTCGCGGTTCCTCAGCCCGGTCCTCGACACCAGCTACGCGAACCCGCAGATCGCCGCCGCGACCGTCGGCCTCGCCGCGAGTCCGCTCGGCACCGCCGCGAACCGCTTCACCGTCTCGAATGCCACCCTCGCGAATGCCGACATCGCCGAGCGGCGTCAGCGGCTCTTCGCCGGTCTCGCCATGATGGCGGCTCCGTCCGTCGGCGGTCCGGCGGTCCTGCTCCAGCACACGGGCAACTTCGCCGCGACGAACTCCGGCCTGCCGAAGGCGCTCCCGCTCGCCGCGCTGAAGGGCAAGCTCGTCGTCGAAACGCGCGAGGGCCTGCGCTTCGGAATCGCCCAGCGCGACATTCAAAACTTCCAAGACGAACTCGCGAAGATCCGCAAGGACTCCGAGAAGGACGATGACAAGGAGAAAGCGAACCGCGATGCCGCGGCGTACATCGCGAAGTTCGCGAACCCCGCTTCGAACTGGATCGACCGCGACGGTAAACCGCAGCTCGGCCGCGGCCTCGCCCAAGGCGGCTCGACCGGATTCTCCGACGTCCACACCATCGGCGACGATCCCGGCTTGGCCCCGCTCAAAGCAAGATTGGCCCGCCCGCACACCGGCCAGATCCCCGCTTTCGGCCGGCGCTTCTTCTTCGAAGAAGACTTCCGGACGGGTCAGCAGCGCGTCGCCACCGGGCTGTACCTTCCGGTCCCGTACCCCGAAGTGAACATGCAGCGCGCCGCCGCGCAGCCGAACGAGAGCGATTCGCAGTACCTCGTCTGGCGCGCGGCCGAGATGC
>JAYVTJ010000354.1:0-2558 GCA_043774415.1 Fimbriiglobus sp.
GATCTCACGCGGAACCTCGACCCGCTGAAGATCCCGGTGATGGGGAAGGTCTGGGGCGACGGGGCCGTGAGCCGCAACACCTACACGACGACTCTGAGCGTCATCACGGCCATCGCGGAATCGCCGAAGAAAGAAGGCCGGCTGATCATCGGCACCGACGACGGCTTGATCCAATTGAGTGACGATGCGGGCGAGAGCTGGACGAAGCTCGAGAAGATCGAGGGCATCCCGGCCGATTCGTACTGCACCGATGTGGTCGCGTCGGCGCACCGGGCCGATACCCTGTTCGCCACGTTCTACAACTGGCAGCGCGGCGACTTTGCCCCGCACATCGCCAAGAGCGTCGACTTCGGCAAGACCTGGAAGTCCCTCACCGGCGATCTGCCCGCGAAGCAGGGGATCTGGTGCTTGGTCGAAGACCCGGTGAATCCCGACCTGCTCTTCGCCGGGGCCGAGTTCGGTTTGTTCGTCACGCTCGACGGCGGCAAGCGCTGGATCCAACTCAAGGCAGGGGCGCCGACGATCCAGTTCCGCGATCTCGAAATCCAGAAGCGGGAAGGGGACTTGGTCTGCGCGACCTTCGGCCGCGGGTTCTACATCCTCGACGACATCGGCGCGCTGCGGGCACTCGATGCGAAGGCGTTGGAAAAGGACGCGCCGCTGCTGCTGCCGGTGCGGAAGACCCACCACTTCAGCGAGCTGCCGTTCGCCCGCCCGGCGGGGACCTTCACCGCGCCGAACCCTCCGGTCGGGGCTTGCCTGACCGTGTATCTGAAGGAGGCCGCGAAGGAGAAGCTGAGCGTCGAGTTCCGCGACGGCGAGGGCAAAGTGCTCCGGTCATACGCGCTCGGGAAAGACGCGGGATTGCAGCGGATTCACTGGGATATGCGCACCGCCCGCGGCGGGGCGCCTGTGAAGCCGGGGACGTACACTGCCGCACTCGTGAAAGCGGTCGGTGACAAGTCGGTAACAGTGGGCGAACCGCAGCCGGTGGAACTGATTCCGCTGCCCTGATCCGTCACGCCACTTCGAAGATGCACTCGATCTCGACCGCGATGTTCCCCGGCAGCGAATTGTGGCCCACCGCGCTGCGGGCGCCGACCCCGGCGTCGTCGCCGAAGACGTCCTTCATCAGCTCCGAGTAGCCGTTGATGACCTTGGGCTGATCGGCGAAGTCGTCGGTGCAGTTGACCATACCGAAGCTCTTCACGAGCCGCTTCACCTTGTTCAGCGAGCCGAGCGTCTCCTTCACCGTCGCGAGGATTGCGAGGCCCGTCTGCTTCGCGGCTTCTTTGCCCTGCTCGATGGTCATGTCTCTGCCGAGCCGGCCCGTGATGAGCGTCTTGTCGGCCTTGTACGGCCCATGGCCGGACACGAACAACAGGTTGCCGACTTGGATGGCCGTCTTGTACACGGCCACGGCTTTCGGTGCCGGCGGCAGCGTCAGGTGGAGTTCTTCGATGCGCTTGTCGGGATCGCTGGCCATTGGCGGGGTCTCCGGTTATTTGACTTTGGAAACGGGCTGGTCCGGGTGGGCGGGATTGGGGAGTAGCCGTCGATTCGCACAATCGGCGAGGAGGTCCAGTTTTTCGAGGACGGTCTGACCGATGAGGACTTCGTCGCCGAGGATCAGCGCTTCTTCGAGCGTATCGCGTCCCATGACGTCAAAGATGATCCCCTCCGACATTCCGACCGATTCTTTTCGACCATCGGCATATTCGGCGACGCGGGTTCCGCGGATACCCACACCCAATTTCTCAAGCACGTGCGCCGGGATCACCGAGCGCACGGCCCCGGTATCGACCATCGCGTCGGCTTCGTAAATTCGGATCCCGCTCCGCGAAAGTTCGCCGGCTCGGAATCTCGTATCGTCGTGCGAGTTGGTCAGAATCACTTTGACGCGGATTTCGCCCATGATGCTCTCCGCGAGGTTGACGCATCCGCATTCTACAGGATCACACCCGCCACTTGCCGGCGTTCATTTCATTCACTGCGATCCCGAGACCGGGCCCACCCGCGACCACGAGCTGGCCATTCTCGAATTGCGGACCGCCGTCGAAGAGTCCCTCGAACCAATCGACCGTCTCGCACATGCGGCCGAGGACGACGCTCGCCGAGAGATGCGTGCCGATTTCGGGCAACCGCACGGGATAGATCGCGATGTGCCGGAGTTCGGCCGCAGCGGCAATTTTGCGCGCCGGGGTGATACCTCCGAGGCGGAGCGGGTCGATCCGAACTGCGGAGATTCCGCCGCGGTCGATGACGCGTAGAAACTCGGCGGGGCGGTCGAATCCGGCGCCGACGGAGAGGCCGACATCCAAGCGGTCGATCAATCGTTCCAAATTGTCGAGGTCGTCCGGGCGGAGGGGATCGCTGAAACCGTCGAGGCCGAATTCTTCGGTGCCGATGGTGCCCATCCACGCGGCCGAGGCGAAATCGTACCGCCCGCAGGCGGAGACCTCGAACCAGGCCCCGTCGGGGATGCCTTCGCGCAGAGTCCGCAGCCGTTCCGCATCGAGTTCCGGGTCGTCGGTGCCGACTTCGATCTGGACCCCGGC
>JAYVTJ010000355.1:0-6630 GCA_043774415.1 Fimbriiglobus sp.
TACAGGGCCAATTCCCCGATCTATCGCTCGCCAGTGGACTCCCGACGCTAAGATAGGCATTCGCCATCGCCGCGCTCCGGAGCTTTCCCTTTGTTCGGAAACGATCAGCCGACGCCCTTCGACATCCGCTTCCGGCTGGTCGGGATCCCCGTGCGCATCAGCCCGTGGTTCTGGATCATCATGGCGCTGCTCGGCAGCTGGACCTACACCCACAGCGGCCCGCTCTTCCTCGTCGTGTTCGTCGCCTGCGGATTCGTGTCGATCATGGTCCACGAATTGGGGCACGCGGTCGTCATCCGGCTCTTCGGCTCGCCCGTCGAAATCACCCTCATCGCCTTCGGCGGTCTCGCCCGACCGCTGTATGCCCAGCGCTCGATCACCAAGCGAATTCTGATTTCCCTCGCGGGTCCCGGCGCGGGTTTCGGCCTCCTCGGGATCGTCGTGCTGGTCGGTAAATTGATCGATTTAGAATCGCAGAACGAATACGTCTTCGCTGCATTCGCGTATCTGTTCTTCATGAATCTGGTCTGGAATTTGTTCAACCTGCTCCCGATCTGGCCGCTCGACGGCGGGCAGGTCTGCCGGGAACTCTTTGCACTCGGCAAGGCGCGCAACCCCGATGCCGCGATCCACAGGACCTCGATCGGAGTCGCAGGTACACTCGCGGTCATCGGCGGTCTTTCGCTCCTCGGCATCGGTTTCCCCGGCATCGAAGGAGACGTTCTCAAATCGATCATCGGGTTCGTCAGCGGCAGCCCGATGCTCACGGTCTGGATGGCGCTCTTCGCCTTCACGAACTACCAGATGCTGCAAGCCGTCCAGCGCCGCGGCTACTACTACGAAGACGACGAGACCCCCTGGCGACGCAACTGACCCCGGAGATCCGACGATGAAGTGGTGCCTCGTTCTCGCGGCAGCCGTGCTGGCCGGCCCAGTGCGCGCCGATGTCCCGAAGGAACTCGGCGAGTTCCTCAAAAAGGAGGACAAAGCCTACACCTGGAAGTCGAAGGGGAAGATCGAGACGCCGACGTGCGATGTCTACGAACTGGCGATGACCTCGCAGAAGTGGCAGGACACAACCTGGACGCACGCGATCCAGATCTTCGTTCCGAAGGGGGCGAAGCCGCAGGCGACGATGCTCATCTACAACACCGGTGGGGGCCCCTCGCCGCAGAATGCGCTCTTCGGCTTGGCCATCTCGGAGCGGGTCAAAGCGCCGGTCGCGTTCCTCTACGGCATCCCGAATCAGCCGATCTACGGCAAGACGGAAGACGCCCTCATCGCCGAGACGTTCACCAAATATCTCGCTACGGAAGACGCGAGTTGGCCGCTGCTCTTCCCGATGGCAAAGAGCCTCATCCGCGCGATGGACGCACTGCAAGCGTTCGCCAAGGAGGAGTGGAAGAAGGACGTGACCGGCTTCGTGGTCAGCGGGGCCTCGAAGCGCGGCTGGACGACGTGGCTCACGGCGGCGAGCGGGGACCCGCGCGTGAAGGCGATCATCCCGATGGTGATCGACACGCTGAACATGAAGGCGCAGATGCCGCACCAGTTGAAGAGCTTCGGCGCCTACAGCGTGCAGATCGACGACTACGTGAAGCGCGGGCTGCTCGATCCGAAGAACCCCGATGCGAAGGAGGTCAAGGACCTCTGGGCGATGGTCGATCCGTGGAGCTACCGCGAGAAGCTGAAGCTCCCGAAGGTCATCGTCTGCGGGACGAACGATCCGTACTGGACGCAGGACGCGCTGAACCTCTACTGGGACGATCTCGAAGGGCCGAAGTGGATCCTGTATGTACCCAACGCGGGCCACGCTCTGGAAGAGACGCGGGACGGCGGCAAGAAGGATCGCGAGCGCGTGCTGAATACGATCTCGGCTGCGGCCCGGTGGTTCATCGAAGGGGTGAAGCCGCCCGAGATGAGCTGGAAGCACGGCACGGGGGACGATCTCGACTTCGCCGTCGATGGCGGCAAGGGGTGCAAGCAGATCCGCTTCTGGGAGACGAAATCCGACACTCGCGATTTCCGCAAGTCGAAGTGGATCCAGCGCGGCACCGTCGCCGCCGATCTGACGAAATTCACGCACAAGCTCGACCTGCCGACCACGGGTTACCGGGCGACGTTCGCGGAGTGCGAGTACGATCTCGACGGGCTGAAGTACACGCTGAGCACGCAGATCCGCATCCTCGAACCGGCGAAGAAATAAGCCGTGCCGTGGGACTTCGCCGACGAGCTGCGGAAGCACGGGCCGGATGCCGGTGACAAGCCGATGTCACTCGCGGCGGCCCGGGCGTACTGCGCGTCGGTGACGAAGTCGCACTACGAAAACTTCACGGTCGCGTCGTGGTTGCTGCCGCGGGCGCTCGTCCCGCACTTTCGAGCCGTGTACGCCTACTGCCGCTGGGCCGACGACCTCGCGGATGAAACCGGCGGCGGAGCGACTGCGCTCGGATTGCTGGATTGGTGGCGGTCGGAATTGCGGGCGTGCTACGCGGGGGAGTATCACCACCCGGTCTTCACCGCGCTGCGCGAGACGATTAGCACTTTCGCGATCCCGCCCGAGCCGTTCCTGAATTTGCTCGCCGCGTTCGAGCAGGATCAGCGCGTTCCGAAGTACGACACCTTCGAGCAACTCCTGGGCTACTGCGAGAACTCGGCCAATACCGTCGGGCACCTCGTTCTCTATCTCTTCGAGTGCTTCGACGGGCGCCGCGCAGCACTCTCGGACGAAATCTGCACCGGCCTGCAACTGGCGAACTTCTGGCAAGATGTGGCCCGCGACTTCGAGAAGGGCCGCATCTATCTGCCGCGCGAGGATCGCGACCGCTTCGGCGTCACCGAGGATCAACTGGCCACGAAACGCTGCAATCCGGCATTCCGCGAACTGATGCGTTGGGAAGTGGAGCGGACGCGGGGGTACTTCGAGCGCGGCCGTGAACTGCTGCCGCTGCTGCCGCGCAAGGCCCGCATCGATGTTTCGCTATTTGCGGTCGGCGGCGAAGCGGTGCTGGACGCGATCGGACGACAAAACTACGACGTGCTCACGAGCCGGCCGCGCATCGGCAAACTGACGAAAGTCGGGTTGCTCAGCAGGGTGCTGCTGGGTCAAGTTTTCGGGTGAACGATGGTCGCGCGGGCCTTCTCACGCGTCACGCGCGCGTGCAGTTCTTCCGCCTGCCCTCGGCTCAACCCTTCGCCCATCACGAAACTCTTGCCCGCGAGCAGCGCATCGGCCTCCTCGGCGGACATGTTCCGGCTCGCTCGCAAAATCGGCAGGAGGGCGTCGCTGGCCGTCAGCGGGAAATCTTCGACCAGCACCGAGTGCCCTTTTTCGGGGGCCGCCCGACGGACGAGGCGTTCCAAATCGAGCAGTTCTGCGACGACCATGAGGTGATCCCCCGCCTTCATCCGGTAGCCCTTCGGGATGCCGCTCTCGGCGAACGTCGGCTGCCCGGCGATGCCGATGGGCAAGAAGTGATAGTCGATCATGAGTTCCTGCAGCGGGTGATCGACGAGGTCGCCGTCCCCGGCTTGGATGACGACTTCGCAGATGGCCATCGTCCGGACGCCGACGGTGATCATCGCCTGAACGCGGTCGCCGAGTAGCGCCGCGGCGAAAGCCGGCGCCGCGAGCGCGGGTGTGGACATCGCGTATTTCAAGTCGGCCGCATCGCGCATCGCCTGGGCGAACTCGGGATCGGCGAGCCGCACGATCACGCGCTGCTCGGGGTTCAGCTCGCGGATCAGCAGGGCGATTTCGAGGTTGGCCAACTCGGACGATGTCGCCGCGATGACGGCGCGGGCCTTGCTCGCGCCCGCCTGCTTCAGCACCTCGGGCATGGTGGCGTCGCCGTGGAGCACGGCCGCGCCCATCCGCCGCACCGTGGGGACGAACGGGCTGTCCGACTTCTGATCGATGGCCACGACTTGATAGCCGAGCTTCAGCAAATGTTCGACGCAGCGGAAGCCGATGTTGCCGAGGCCGCAGACGACGACATGCCCGCCGTCTGGGATGCGGCGCATCTCGAACGCGCCGCCGAGCTTCGCCTTCAAAAGATAGTTGGTGAAGATGGCCGTGAAGCCGGCGACGAGCGCGGCCCCGAGGAGTTTGAGTACGCTGAGGAAAACCTTGACCCATTCGCGCTGGCCGTCGCCCTTCAAATCGGAACCGGTGGCGACGACCGAGACGGTGCTGTAGATCGAATCGCCCCACGAGAAATCGGTGCCGAAGCGGAATACGAGCGAACTCGCGAAGACCACGCCGAAGAGCGCGAGGCTCGCGAGCTTCATCGACGTGTCGATCTCGCCGAGCGTCCGCCGGACGGTGCGGGCCCAGCGGCGGAGTTTGCCGGCCCACTCGACGCCCGATGCGAACGTTCCCGAAGCGAGGGCGAGCAGTTCTCCGACCGTTTTGGGATCGCCGCAGACCACGAAGCGATCGTCTTTCGACAAGCGCTGGTCGGAGGGGAACTCCTGCGAGATCACGAGCACCCGGAAGCGCGCCGCCACATCGGTGAGCGGTTCCCCCACGAGGGCCGAATCGACATCGATCACCACTTCGGCGACCTGCTGCGGACTGTCGGCGATGCTGAAGGCCGCAAGGGCTTCGCCGCTGATCGCCGTCAGCGCCATGAGCGGAGCCGTGAGTGCGGAGACCGAGAGGGCGACGGTATTCCGGAGTGCGTTGCCCAATCGGTGGACGAGATTCTGGTTGAACATCCGCACGACGATGCGGGCCGTTGGATTCATTCCCCGGACGAGCATCGCCGTGGAGACGTTCAGCAAGTCGTCGCTCGTGACGATCAGAATCCCGGTTGCGGTTCGAGCGCCGGCCTTATCCAGCAGTTCCTGCTGCTTGCAGTCGCCTTGAAAGAAGGTGATGCCGTGCAAACGGGGATCGTCGGCCTTCGCTTTCAGGTCGATGACGGTGATACTCGCCCCCGCGTGCTTCAGCGATTCGAGGACGCGCCAACCGACTTGGCCGAGTCCGCAGAGCAGAACCGCGTGGCTCATCGGCGAATCCCCATTGCATGCGCGGCATCGACCTCCGGATAATCTACCGGTACCCGCAGAGTCATTCGGGAATGCACTCCATGGATTTGGACGACCGGGTCTGCCTCTGCTTCCGCGTGAGCAAGCGGAAGCTCGTGAACTACCTGCGCCGCGAGCTGCCGCGCGTGCCGAGCCAGCTCTCGGAGTGCGGCGGTGCCGGCACGGGCTGCGGCTGGTGCATTCCCTTCTTGAAGCAGCTTTTCCGCCAGGAGATGTCGGACGGTCTGGACGCCTCCGCTTCGGCGATGACGGCGGCCGAGTATGCCCGTCAGCGCGCGGAATATATCCGAATCGAAAAAAAAACTCCGCCGGTCGGAGCCGAGCCGCTGCCGTCGGAATCGCGCGCCGACTGAATCTTCGCGGCGAGGTGCCAGCGATTTGCGGCCCGTCCACACCCGCGCGCCAACCGCCGAAAACGAATTCCGCCACTGTCCGAAATCGGGCCTCAGTCCCCTGCGATGCTGGGGGAACTCTGCCGGTTCTCCGTTTGACGCCTCCCCATTTCCGATCTACTGTTCCGGCGTAGATGATCGCACGGCAGTCCGGTTCGCACACGACGCAGCAGCCCAGTTCCGCAGCGGTTTCCGCGGCGGAGCGAACCTCGCCCGGGCACACGGCCGCAGGCGTCGGCGACGCGAACGGACACCGCAGCGCTCGTCGCTACGGAGAAACGACCATGGTACGGACGGCGGTACGCCGCGCTGTCCACTTCCTCAAACGCGAGGACGGACCAACCGCGGTGGAATACGCCGTCATGCTCGCCCTCATCGTCGTGGTGTGCGTCGCCGCCATCTCGACCGTCGGGGCCAACACGACGGCGGTTTACGACAACAACGTTCTGAAAACCGGACTGAAACCCTCGTGACCCTTTCGGTCGCGGGTTCTTTGCACTCGGATCCGGGCCTTTCGCCCGGTGCCGATCGACGGACGACCACTCAACCATCTTCGAGGCTACACCCATGCGCGCTCTGACCAAAAACGTCGTCAACTTCCTGAAGCGTGAAGATGGCCCGACCGCCGTCGAATACGCCGTCATGCTCGCCCTCATCGTGGTGGTCTGCATCGCCGCCATCACCGCCATCGGCGGGGCGTCCAACCAGACGTTCAGCCAAGTCGGTTCGGCCATCAAGCCGAGCTAGTGCGACTCCGACCGAGCAACACAACTGAGAAGCCGGGCCAATTTGGCCCGGCTTCTTCCGTTTCCGCGTTCTAGGTTTCGATCCTACCGTCTCGGACGCTCCGCGCTCCGGCCCCTTCGAGGTGTTCCGCCATGGCGAACGATGTCCTGACCGCACCGGCCTCTCCGCAAGTCGACGACTCCCTCGGGATCGACCGCGCCTTCGCCATCTCCATGGCCCGTATCCCCCTGCTCGGCCTCGTCTGGGTCGGCTTGGCCTGGGTCGCCAGCACCCTCTGGCAGCAGTTCGGCCCCGCCGAATACGGCAACCTCGGACCGATGGTCGTGCTCGCCGGCGGGATGATCCTCGCCGCCGCGATCGACGGCTGGGCGTTCAAGGTGCCCAATTGGTGCACGCTCTCGCTCGTCGTCAGCGGCTGGTACATCGGGATCTTGCACGA
>JAYVTJ010000356.1:0-1923 GCA_043774415.1 Fimbriiglobus sp.
AATCCGTTCGTCCCCTCCACTTGCTGCACCGAAACTCCGCTGAGCGCGGCCGGGCCGCCCCCTTCCCAGAGCACGACGTGGCTCGTCGCTTCGCAGAGCAACTCGTCCCCCGGCCGACAGTGGAGTCGCACCGCGATCTGATTCGCCATCGTCCCCGACGGCACGAACAGCGCGGCTTCCAAACCCAGATACTCCGCGACCTTCGCTTCGAGGGTGTTGACCGTCGGATCTTCGCCGTAGACGTCGTCGCCCACCGGCGCCGCGAGCATCGCCGCGAGCATGCCGGGCGTCGGCCGGGTCACCGTGTCGCTGCGCAGGTCGATCATCGGCTCACTTCCCCGGCATCGGCTTCGGTTCGTCGGTCTGCCGGTCTTCGAGGTACCAGCGCTTGCCGCTGTTCTTGAGGTAGACCGATTTTCCCGGACTGTCCTTGTGCGTGAAGCTCGCCGAGGCCCCGGCATCGGCGACCTGACCCTCCGCGAGGAACTTGCGGAAGGCCCCGATGTTCTCCGGGTACTCGGCGAGCTGCGCCTTCAAATCTTCTGCGACGTACCGGAAGGAGCGATTGACAGCCTCGGCGCTCACCGCGACGGCGAAGTCCTTCGGTTCCACCGGCAATTTCTCGCGCGCGCTCACGAGTTCCGGAGCGCGCTTCTGCTCGTCGCGCTTGCGGAGCAGCGACCGTTCGACCTCCGGTTCGAGCCGGGCCGCGCGATCCGCGATCTTCGCTTGCAGCAGTTCCGGATCGAGGACGTGCGCGAGGAAGTAATCGTAGCGCTTGTTTTCGAGCAGCTTGATGGCCGTCTCGAACGCCGCCTTCGGGGTGCTCTGCGGGTAGAGGTCGTAGTTGGGCGCGATCCCGAAGCGGGGCTTCTCGTCCGCGACGGGCTGGGCCGACGCACCGGCCGCGAGGGTCGCGGCGATCAGCAGAATCCACATACCGCGCATGACCGGACTCCTCGGGGAACTGCGATGCCCTACATCCACCATTTTCGGCTGAGCCCGTGCCCCTTGGCAACCCCCGCTTCCGCGAGTGTTCCTTTTCGACCCCGGTTCGCCGGTATAATCCGCGTATGGCAGGAAACACCTTCGGCAAACTCTTTCGCGTGACCACGGCCGGCGTCAGCCACGGGCCGGGCTACCTCTGCATCATCGACGGCTGCCCCAGCGGGCTGGAACTCGGAATCGACGATCTGCTGCCCGATCTGCGCCGCCGCAAGCCGGGGCAATCGAAGCTGACGACCCAGCGCGACGAAGCCGACCTGCCCGAGATCTGGAGCGGCCTTTTCGAGGGCCGCACCGACGGCACTCCCATCGGCATCTTGTTTCGCAACGCGGATCAGCGCAGCACCGACTACGGCGACATCAAAGAGAAGTATCGTCCCGGCCACGCCGACTACACGTTCGACGCCAAGTTCGGCTTCCGCGATCACCGGGGCGGCGGTCGGAGCAGTGCCCGCGAAACCATCTCCCGCGTCGCGGCCGGAGCCGTCGCCAAGAAGCTGCTGGCCCGCGAAGGTATCCGCATCCAGGGCTACGTCACCCAAGTTGGTTCGATCCGGGCGGAGATTGCCGACCCGACCGCCGTGACGATGGACCAAGTCGAAGCCACGCCGGTGCGTTGCCCCGACCCGGCGAAAGCGACCGCGATGATCGAGCTGATCGATGCGGTGCGGAAGGATCGCGATTCCATCGGCGGCATCTGCGAGATGGTCGCTGTCGGCGTACCGGCGGGATTGGGCGAACCGGTCTTCGACAAACTGAAGGCCGACCTCGCCAAGGCGATGCTCTCGCTGCCCGCCGTCACGGGCTTCGAGTACGGCAACGGCTTCGCGGCCGCACTGCTCCGGGGGAGCGAGAACAACGACCTCTATCAGCCGGGGTTCCGCACCGAGACCAACCGCCACGGCGGGATGCTCGGCG
>JAYVTJ010000357.1:0-6148 GCA_043774415.1 Fimbriiglobus sp.
CGCATCACGGACGTGAAACAATCGAAGGCCGGGTACCACAACTACCAGCAGTGGCTGTCGGGGACGCAACTCGAACAGCGGGTCTCGCTCGAAGATTACTCCGTCAGCAACCGCGGGCTGCGTTCCGGATTCATCGGCACCCCGCAGCAGGTGATCGATCGCGTCGCCGAGTTCGAAAAGGTTGGTGTGAGTCTGCTGCTGCTCCAGTGCAGTCCGCAGCTCGAAGAAATGGAACGATTCGCCGAAGCCGTCATCCGGAGTTGATCCCAACAGGATATTCCCGTGTCCAAACCGAAAGTGTTCGTTGCCCGACTGATCCCCGATGCGGGTTTGGAAATGATCCGCGCCGCGTGCGACGCCGACGTCTGGCCCGAGCGTTTGCCGCCGTCGCCGGACATCCTGCGCGAACGCGTCCGCGATTGCGATGGGCTCGTCTCGCTGCTGACGGACCGCGTCGATGCGGCGCTTCTCGCAGCCGCACCGCGACTGCGGGTGGTGTCCAACTTCGCCGTCGGTGTCAACAACGTCGATCTCGCCGCAGCGACGGAACGCAGGATCCCCGTGGGGAACACGCCGGGCGTCCTCACCGAAGCGACCGCCGACATCGCGGTGACACTGCTCCTCGCGGCGGCGCGGCGCCTCGGCGAAAGCGCGACCGATGCGAAGGAGGGCCGCTGGCTTACCTGGGAACCGCGCGGCTGGCTCGGAGCCGACTTGGTCGGTCGGACCCTCGGCATCGTCGGCATGGGTCGCATCGGTCACGCCGTGGCAAAGCGGCTCCACTTCGGCTGGGGAATGAAGGTGCTCTACACGGCCCGATCTCCGAAGCCGGAGATCGACGCCGAACTCGGAGCGCACGCCGTGAGCTTCGCGACGCTCCTCGCGGAGAGCGATTTCGTCTCGGTCCACGCCGACTTGAACCCGACGACAAAGGGGATGTTCGGCGCGGCGCAGTTCGCGCAGATGAAGCGGAGCGCCGTCTTCGTGAACACGGCGCGCGGGCCGCACGTCGATCAGGTCGCGCTTGCGCAGGCTCTGCGCACGGGCGCGATCTTCGCCGCCGGGATCGACGTGACCGATCCGGAACCGCTGCCGGCCGATCACGAATTGTACAAGCTGTCGAACTGCGTAATCGCTCCGCACATCGCGAGCGCCACGCCCGACACCCGCAATGCGATGGCGAAACTCTGCGCGGAGAATATGATCGCGGGAGTGAAGGGCGAGAGATTGCCGAACTGCGTGAATGCCGAAGTCTACGGATGATCGGCACCGGTTTCTGCTCGACTGCACTTCGCCTTGCCCCTCCGATGCCTCCCGCCGTACACTCCCGCGCTCGCTTCCACGGAAGGAACCGGAATGACGACGGACGCATCGCCCCGCACGGTTCTCGGCTGGGGGCCGCACCTCTGGAACCGCGTGCTCTTCCCCGGCACCGCCGATGCCAACTCCCGGCTGCGTCCGCTGTCGCTGCTCTTCGTGCTGCTGCTGCCGGGGATCCTGCTCTACCCGGCGCGGTCGTTTATGCTGCTCGAACCGGACGAGGGCCGCTACGCCCAGATTCCGAAGGAGATGATCGAAGGCGGGTCGTGGATCGTCCCGACGCTCCAGGGCGAACCCTACCTCGACAAGCCGCCGCTGATGTACTGGCTCGTCGCCATCAGCTACAAGCTCTTCGGCGTCAGCGAAGCGAGTGCCAGGCTCATCCCCGCACTCTGCGTCCACATCACGATCCTCGCGGTCTATCTGCTCGGGCGACGCAGCATCGGCGAGCGCGGGGCGTTCTGGGCCGCGCTGCTGCTCACGGTCTCCCCGCTTTTCCTCGGCGTCGCCCGGCTGCTGCTGCTCGACGGACTGCTGACGATGTGCGTGACCATCTCCGTACTCTGCGGCTTCGAAGCCGTGCGCTCGGGGACGCTGAACCGGCGCTGGTGGATCGCCGCGGCCGTGATGTCCGGCTTGGGCTTCCTCACGAAGGGACCGATCTCGGAAGTCTTGCTGTTTCCACCGCTGCTCCTCTTTGCTTGGTTGCAGAGCTACCGGACGCCGAGCGAAGTGCCGAAGCGATCGTTTCTCGCCGCGCACTGGAAGGATGCCCTCCTGTTCGGAAGCATCGTCGTCCTCGTGAATCTGCCGTGGTACGTCGCGATGTACATCCGCCGGCCGGAGTTCCTGAAGTACTTCTTCTGGGAGCACAACGTCATGCGGTTCGCCAAACCGTTCGATCACCTCGAACCGGTCTGGTACTACGTCCCGATCTTCCTCGGCGGCTTTCTGCCCGGCGTGCTCCTCGGCTTGCCGTATCTGCGGAGCCTGCTGTTCGGAGGCTCAGTCGAAGGGCAGAATCGCAGCGCGGCCGGGGGCTTCTGGTTGCTCTCCGGACTGTGGTGCCTCTTCTTCTTCAGCATGTCGGGCAGCAAGCTGCCGACGTACATCCTCCCGGCGTTCCCGCCGCTCTGCTTGGCCCTCGGCGAGTTCGTCGCCCGCAGTCGGTGGGATTGCTCAATGGCCACGCGCGGCATCGTCACGGCCTTCGCCGCGCTGCTGGCGTTCGTCAACTTCGCGGCGCTGCCGTGGTATGCGGAGTCGCGGTCGCCGATGGGCCGGCCGGAGATCGTGCGGAAGTATCTGGACGACCCGAGCGTGACGGTGGTGACCTATCCTCGCAACGTCGATTCCGTGGCCTTCTACACGGACCGCAAAGACTTGAAGCGGATGCGCTCGAAGGATGTGAATCAGATGATCCTGGACAGTCACTTCCGCCCGAAGACGGTGATCCTCTTCACGCACGATCACAGCCTGCACGGCTTCGAGGAGACGCTGCGCGGTTCCGTCGGAAGCAGCGTGCGCATCACGGAAACGGAGTCGCTGCACACGAAGCCGACGGGATGGATCGACAAGCTGGTCGGCGTCACGCCGTGGGGCCTGTGCGATATTGCTGTGATCCAACCGCCGGTAGTCCAGGTGCGGGAGCCGGGGGCGAACGGGGTCGCACTGCGGGGTGATGGGAAGTCACAGTCGGGTGTCAGCGGTTCTCGGGCCTGTCAGGCCCGTTCAGTCAGCCCAGGTCGGAGCCGCTTCGGCGGAGGCCTGGGTCGATGAAAGCCCCCCCAGAATTCCGACCTGAAAGGTCGGTTCATCGATAGCCGTGAACGGGCCTTTCAGGCCCGGTGCACCTCTCGATGCCAAAACCCAGGCCTCCGCCGAAGCGGCTCCGACCTGGGCTGACAGAACGGACCTTACAGACCCGAAGAACCATCTACGATTGCGCACTTCCTCCTACCGGATCTTCGCTTTGAACACCACGATGCCTTTCGTGCCCGGCTGAATCGTCCCGAGGAGTTCGAACCGGATCGCGACGGAACCCGCTTCGTTGTCGGCCGTCGTCACGTTCGACGCCCGATCTGCGGCGGACGAACCGACGACGTATTCCAGCCGGCCGCTGAGGCTGTCGCTGATGATGAGATCCTTCACGGGTTGGCGGGTATTGTTCGCGTAGCGGATCGTGATCGTGATCTCCTGGCCCAGACCGTACGGGCCCGCGGGATCGACCGACTTCGTCACCGTCAGTTCGCCGGGATAGTTCGAGAGTTCGTCCGGCTCCGTGACGGTCGCGATTTCCCGGACGCCGCTGTTGCTGAAGACCGCTTCCAACCGCGTGCGACTGCCGAAGGCGTGGAGGCGCGTGAGGGCGACGGCGGCGCTCGCGCGATCCTTCCCGACGACGGCCAAGATCTTCTCGCGGCTCACGGCCACTTCGCTCGCGGCCCGCTGGCTGAAGACGCTGCGGGTGACGACCTGCGTTGCGCCGCCGGCACCCTGGTAGCCGTTGAATGCGCTGGCGACGATGTCGCTGCGGCGCGTCACGAAGCGCGGAGCGCAGATGCAGACGGTGTTCGTGGTGCCGACCTTGCGCTTGTCCCCGAAGGTATATTCCGCGACCACTTCGGTCGGGTCGAGGCCGCCGACGCCGTCGTTGGGCCCGATGCCCAACCGGTTGCCGCGATCGCCGCCGTTGACGAAGCATTCTTCCGTGAGCGCCTTCGGCCCGAGGAGCGGATCGTAGAGCGGCACGGCGGAGCAGGGGATCATCGGCGGGAACGCGGGAAGCGTGAGCCGCTGTTCGCCAGGGAGCAGCACCGTGCCTTCGATGCTCAGCGCGGCCAGTTCGCGGGCCTCGGGAACGCGATCCCCGAGCCGGAGGATGGCGACGACCCGGCCATTCGAGAGCGCTTCGTCGATGGCTTCGGTTTCGCTGAGCGTTTCGACTTCGATGGGCAGATCGGGCTTCGAAGTCGTCGGGATCGCCTTCAGCGGATCTTCGAGATAGATCGCCTTCGTGATGACGCCGCCGGCGAAGACTCGCTCGATGTCGGCCTTCGAGAAGTAGATCGGTGCGGCGTACTCCATGTAACGCATCCCGACGCGCGGGACGATGCTGCCGCGGACTTCGAGCGTCGGGTAGAGCGACTCCTTCGGATGGTCGGGGATGCTGTCGATCTTGAGCTTGTAGACGTAGCCGGGACGGAAACCGAAGACGCTGCCGTTCGCGAAGCTCTTGGCACCGGGCGATCCCGGCAGCGCAGTGAGCGTCGCTCCTTCGGGGAGGATCGCCTTCATCGCGAGGACGGGAGCCGGCGGCCCGACCGGCGCGCAGCTCTGGTAGGGCGACATCGGCCGCTGCATCAGGTACTGCGGCGAATTCGGAGGACAGCCCGGGCCGCCACCGGGACCGCAGGGGAGTGCAGGTTGGCCGAACAGCATCGGGAGGAGCAGGCCGAGTGTCGGGTTCATAGTCGGGTACCGGGTAGCGGGGATCGGGTATCGCGGAATCGACCGGACATCGAGAAACGAGAATCGGGTTCCGAAGGCGACAGAAAAGGGAGACCCGATTCTGCGATCCCCGGAACCCGATTCCCGAAACCCGTTCGCACTACTTGATCGTCGGCACCGTGAGCGCCGGCAGCGACGCAGGGGTCTCGGCCTTCGGAGCGTCGCCCTTCGGCATCGGTTTCATCATCGGCGGGGCCATCCGCGGGGCGGGCAGGCCGACGCCGGGCGGGGCATCGACGGCCGGAGTCGTCGGGTCTTCGAGGTCGATGTTGCCGATGCGGATCACGGCGAGGATCGTCCCGCGGCGGTTCGCTTCGGCGACCGGATCGACGCCCGCTTCGAGGCGCGTCGAGACGATCTCCTCGGCGGCGGCCAGATCCTGGAACTGCGGATCGGGCAGGTAGATCACCTTCACCACGAGGTTCCCGGCGTTCACCTGCTCGAAGTCTTCGTTCGTGAAGCCGACGGGCACGGCGCTGTGCGAGAGGAACGTGATCGTCTTCGGCGTCGAGGGGTAGACCTCGAGCGTCGGGTAGTAGTTCTTGGTCGCGGGCAGCGTCGGGATGCCCGAGAGGCGGATGCGGTAGATGTTGCTCTGCGGGAAGTTGTAACGCACCGGGGCTTCGCGGCCCGATTCGGCGAAGCCCTTGTTCGGATCCATGAAGGCGATCTTCATCCCGGCGGGACTGACGAAGCGGATGCTCGTCCGCATGCCCGAGTACATGCTCATGTTGGGCGGGGTGGGGCCGCCGAAGCCGATGCCGGCGACGGCGCCGGGAGGCCCTTGGCCGGGGGCGGGCATGATACCGCCGCGGCCGAGCATGCTGCCGGCGAAGCTCTGGGTCGGCCCGTAAGTTTCGGGCGGATACTTGGCTTCGGGGTTGAAGCCGGCCTGACGGATGCCGGTGTCGGGCGCCGTCCGCGGGGCGTTGGTCTGCGCCCGGGCGACCCAGCTTTCGCTCGTGGTCATCGCGGTGGGCTGGGCCTTCGCCGGGACTGTCGCCGGTGCGGTCTTCGCTGCGAGTTTGTTCTTGCTGCCGGTATCCGGGGCGACGCATCCGCCGATTCCGGCCGCCCCGACCACCAGCATGAACGCGGTTGCTGTACGCTTCATGGCTTCCCCCGGCGGGCCTCAGCCCGCGGACTATCGGACATTCACGCTGAATCGCGTCGGATGTTGCATCGACCTTCAGGGGCGCCGGACTTTGGTCAAAACCCGAATGCCCGCCGCAATGGCCACAATCGCGCGATCCGGCGCAGTTTGCGCAGATTCGCCAGTCGGACTCCTCGTAGGGCGTGGTCGAGTCCCCGAGACCCG
>JAYVTJ010000358.1:0-2782 GCA_043774415.1 Fimbriiglobus sp.
TTCCGCTACGATGAAAAAGATTGCTGTGGGTCGACCCTCCAAATCCCGCGATCCCCCTATTGACCTTCGCCGCACGCCAAGCTCACAATGCGGTATCGGTCGATTCGGCCGACACCCCGCCCGCCGCTGCACGGCCGGTTCAGCAATGGAAGGAACAACTATGTTTCGCTGGTCATCCCGTTTCGCGGCCTTCGCCGCCGCACTTCTGGTGGGCGCCGCCGCCCGCGCGGCAGACGATCCGCCCAAGGGTTCGCAAGGCTCCTACGTCGTCATCGTCGGCGTCTCGGAGACGGCCGACAAAACCATCCAGCCCCGCCCCACGGCCGATGCCGACGCCAAGGCGCTGTACGACCTCTTCTCCGACAAGAAGTATTCCGACGTGCCCGCCGGGCGCGTCGTGCTGCTGACCTCGAAGGCCGACGAAAAGCGCAATTCGTCCGTCTCGACGCGCGAGAACATCCTCAAAGCCGTTCACGACGCCTTCGCCAAGACGGGCAAGGACGACACCGTGATCCTCGCGATGTTCGGCCGCGGAGCCGCGGCCGGGGAGCGCACGGTCCTGTTCGCCGCGGACAGCACCTTCAAAGACCGGGCCAAGGACGCCGTACTCGGCACCGACTTGGAAGCGGAGCTGAAGACGATCAAGCAGCAGCGCGTCGCGCTCTTGCTCGACATCCACTTCAAAGGGTACGACGCCGGAAAAGAACCGGTTGTCGAGCCGAATCTGAAGGACATCACCGATGGACTCTTCGGAGGCGAGGAGAAAGGCGAACAGCCCCTGCCCCCGAATCGCCTGATGATGCTCGGGAACATCCCGACGGTCGATCCCTTCACGGTGGGCGATCACAGCCTCTTCACCGCGACGCTGCTCAAAGCCCTCGGCGGCACGGCCGACACCGAAGGCTACGAGCCGGACGGCATCGTGACCGTGGACGAACTCGTGAAGTACTTGGAAAAGGAGATGCAGGATCAGGCCCGCGTCCTCGGCAAGACGAACAAGGAGAAGGAATCGACCCCCTTCATCCTCGGCGAACTCGGCTCGCACTTCGCGCTGACGAAAAATCCGAAGGCCAGCGATGCGGTCGAGAAGCGACTGAAAGCACTCGCCGACCTCGATTCGAAGTTGACCAAGGAGATGCTGGCCGAAGGCAAAGCGCTGCTGAGCCGGATGCCCAAGCTGAAATCGCCGCAGGAACTGCGCAAGCGCTTCCAGGACTTGGCCGATGCGAAGATCACGCCCGAAGTGTTCGCCGCCGAGTACAAGGCGATCAAAGAGAAGCAAATTCTCCCGGCCGACGACGCCGACGAATTCTCCGTGAAGGTGCTCAAAGCCATCACCTTGGTTGAAGACAAGTACGTCAAGAAGACCGCGATGAGCGACCTCACCATCGCGGCGATCCGCGGGATCTACCGCCGGCTCGAAGTCGAGTTGCCGAAGGAAGTGGAAACTTCCTTGAAGGATGCGAAGGAGTGGAAGTCGTCCGACATGAAGGCGGCGCTCAAAGAGGCCCGCTTGAAGCTCGGCGTCCGCGAGGACATCGAAGGCAACAAAGACGCGGACATCGCCATCACGATGATGCTCGCGAGCCTCAAAGATCCGCACACGGTGTACTACGACTACGATACCATCAAGAAGGAAGACAGCCGGCTCCGCGGCAACTTCAGCGGGGTCGGCATCCAGATCCGCACCGACATCGCCAAGGACGCCATCCTCGTCGTGTCCCCCATCAAGGGGAGCCCGGCGTACAAGGCCGGCATCCAAGCGGGCGACCACATCGTCGGGATCAAGCGCGACAGCGACCCCGAAGGCAAACCGTTGAAGGGCGACGCGCCGGCGGAGTTCACCACCAAAGGCATGAAGATCGACCAGGCGCTCGAGATCATCCTCGGCAAGGCCGGCGTGCCGATCACGCTCGTCGTGGAGCGCGACGGCGTCGCCAAGGATTACGTGATCGAGCGCGGCCGCGTCTCGGTCGAAACCGTGCTCGGCGTGAAGCGCGACGAGAAGGACGAGTGGGGCTACTACATCGACCCGACCGAGAAGATCGCCTACATCCACCTCACCCAGTTCGCCCCGCAATCGGCGGACGAAATCGAAAAGGTGATGAAGAAGCTCGACGCCGACGGCGTCAAGGGGTTCGTCTTCGACCTGCGCAACAACCCCGGCGGCACCCTCATGGGCGCCCTCAAAATCAGCTCGCTCTTCATCGAGGGGGGCAAAGTCGTGACGGTGCGGGCCCGCACCGACGGCGAAGAAGTGCTGAACAGCAAGCAGGCCCGCCTGACGCAGACCTACACGAAGTTCCCGATGGCCGTGCTCATCAACGGCGGCAGCGCCAGCGCCAGCGAAATCGTCTCGGCCTGCCTCCAGGACTACGGCCGGGCCGTGATCGTCGGCGAGCGCAGCTACGGCAAGGGGAGCGTCCAGCAGGTGATGCCGTTCAACTCGACGAAGGGCCAGATCAAGATGACGACCGCCCGGTACTTCCCGCCGAGCGACAAGAACATCGACAAGCACAGCACCCCCGGCAAGCCCGAAGACGAATGGGGCGTGAAGCCCGATAAGGACTACGAGGTCAAGCTGCCGAAGGAGGAAATCCGCGACTTCGCCGAGTACTTCCGCGAGCGCGAACTCATTCCGAAGAAGGTCGGCGCACCCGCGCCGAAGAAGGAGTACAAGGACAGGCAGCTCGAAAAGGCGCTCGACTACGTGAAGGATCAGATCAAGGTCGCGGGCAAAGGCCGATAGCGGTGAAGAGGGACGCGGATGACGCGGAAAAGG
>JAYVTJ010000359.1:0-2092 GCA_043774415.1 Fimbriiglobus sp.
CTCCAACGCTCCGTAACCCGTATGCTGGGTTACTGTATCCACCCAATCGGAGTTCCGATGCTCCCCCTCATGATCCTCGTCCTGACTCCCGGCGCCGATCCGAAATCCGCCGACACTCCGGCCGATGTCGCGATCCACAAGTACCTCCGGGCGCAGGTCGCCGAACTTGACAAGAACTTCCTGGACGGCGCGAAGACGAAAGAGGAGTGGACCGCGAAGCGGCCCAAGTTGAAGGAGCAGATGTTCGACATGCTCGGGCTCTGGCCGGTGCCGGAGAAGACCGACCTGCACGCGACTGTCACCGGCACGTTCGATGTCGGCGATGTGACCGTCGAGAAGATCCATTTCCAGAGCCGGCCGGGCCTGTACGTCACGGCGAATCTGTATCGGCCGCGACTCGCGGTGAAGGAGAAGAAGTACCCGGCTATCGTGTACGCCTGCGGTCATTCGAACGAAGGTCGCAACGGGAACAAGGTCGCGTATCAGCGGCACGGGATGTGGTTCGCCAGCAACGGCTACGTCTGCCTCGTGACCGACACGCTCCAACTCGGCGAGGTCGAGGGCAAGCACCACGGCACCTACAACCTCGACCGCTGGTGGTGGCACAGCCGCGGCTACACGCCCGCCGGGGTCGAGTGCTGGAACGGCATCCGCGCCGTCGATTATTTGGTGTCGCGGCCCGATGTCGATGCGGAGAAGATCGGCGCCACCGGGCGTTCGGGCGGCGGCGCGGCCACCGTCTGGCTCGCCGCGACCGACGACCGCGTGAAGGTGGCCATCCCCGTTTCCGGCATGAGCGACCTCCAAGATTACGTCGGCGAGCGCGTCATCAACGGGCACTGCGATTGCATGTTCGCCTACAACCCCTATCGGTGGGAGTGGACGACGATTCTCACGCTCTTCGCCCCGAAACCGCTACTGTTCGCGAACAGCGATGCCGATCCGATCTTCCCGATGCCGGGAAACCGCCGGATCGCCGAGCGGATGCGCAAGTGCTACGAACTGCTGGGTGCGAAAGACTCATTCGAAGAAGTGGTGACCGTCGGCAAGCACGAAGACACGCCGGCACTGCGCAAAGCGAGTTTCCGGTTCTTCAACGCGCATCTGAAAGGGGACGCGAAGGCGAAGGTCGAAGATACCGAGTTCGCGACGATCGACGGGAAGATGCTGCGCGTCTTTCCCGAGGATGCCAACCTGCCGAAGGATTCGATCAACGCAAAGGCGGACGAGACATTCGTCAAGCTCGCGGACGTGAAGCTACCGGCGAAGCCGGAGGAGTTCGCGGCTTGGAAGAAGGGACTTATTAAGGAGCTGAAGGAGAAGTGCTTCGGGAGCTTCCCGGAGGCGATCCCGGCAGCGAAGCTGATGCGAACAGAGAAGGCAACGACCTCATGGAGCGGCGAAGGCGGAATCGAGTTCACGACATTCGCTCATGGGATGTATGCCATGAAGCTGACCCCCGCGGACTTCAAAACGAAACTCACCGTCGTGCTGAATGAGAGCGACGATCCGGACAAGGCGTGGCGGATCGGAGCGAAGGAGCCCGAAATCGTCACAGTATTTGTCACGCTCGCGCCGCGCGGCCTCGGCGATGGGAGATGGACGACGAAAACCCCGCCGAACACCGTGGAGCGTTCGTTTGCGCTCTTGGGAACCACAGTTGATATGGGCAAAATTCGAGATGTGGCGAGTTACTTGGCCACGGTGCCGAAGAATGAGAAAGTGCGTCTCGCAGGCAAAGGTCAAGCCGGTGTTATCGCCGCCTACGCGGCCCTGCTCATGCCGGAGAAGGTCGAAGAAGTGATCCTCAACGAACCGCCTCTGACGCATGACGAAGGCCCGCACTTCCTCGGGGTCCGCAAGGTGCTTGACATCCCCGAGGCCCTCGGATTGCTCGGCCCGGATGTGATGGTCACCATCAGGGGAAAGGCTTCACAATCGAAAGCATTCGATAAGACGGAAGCGATCTTCAAGCTCTCCGGAGCAAAGGGGAAACTGAAGCGGGAGTGATCGCTACAGCGACGAGCCACCGGCCTTGTGCCGGTGGTGCATGGCGCAGGAAAAACCACCGGCACAAGGCCGGTGGCTCGTT
>JAYVTJ010000360.1:0-4557 GCA_043774415.1 Fimbriiglobus sp.
TGATCCCCAAAAACGGACGTCGGTCGAATCCAGCAGGCATCTTAGTGGTCGGCGCGGGGTTTGCCGAGGGGAGTTTCGCGCGGCGATTCGCAAATTGCTCTCGCGCCCGATCCCGCGATGCGTTACACTCCGCGGGGCGATTCCAGTTCGGGGTCCGGAATGCTGACGGGAGCGATCGTCGCGCTGATGCTTTTCCCGGCGACTCCGGCGTGCCTGTACTACACAGTCGGCGCCATCGTCGGCCGCTTGCGGCGCCGACTCGCGCCGCGAACCCCGACGCTGCACATCGGTATTCTGATCCCCGCGCACAACGAAGAATCGACGTTGCCCGCGGCTTTGGCATCGATTGCGGCCGCCGATTACCCGCGCGCACTGATCGGAGTGCGGGTCGTGGTCGACCACTGCTCCGATCGCACCGAAGAGCTGGCCCGGACGTTCGGCGCGGAGTGTACGATCCGTCGAGACTCGCCCGAGCGGGGGAAAGGTCCTGCGCTCGCCGCCGGCCTGGCGGATTTCTTGCCGAGCCGACCCGATGGCGTTTTGATCCTCGATGCCGACTGCCGCATTTCCCCGGGCCTGTTGAAACGGTTGGACGGAGAACGCGCAGCGGGCGCGTCCGCCGTCCAAGTCGCGGTGATTTCGACGATCGACTCCCGGAATTCCGCCAGCGTGGTCGCGGCCGTCGGGGCGGCCTTCGACAACCGCATGGCGGCGGCGGCCGACCGGCTCCACCGGTTCGTCCCCCTCCGCGGCACGGGGATGTTCTTCGCGCGGGAAGTTTTGGAGCGTCATCCCTGGACTGATTTCGGCCTGGCCGAGGATGCCGAGTACGCCGCGGAACTCCACCGGCACGGAGTGCGGATCCGCTTCGCGGCCGAAGAATCGGTGACCTGCGAAGCCCCGCCGCGCGAAGCGGCCTTCTTCGACCAGAGGAGGCGCTGGAGTGCCGCGCTGCGGGTGCCCCGGTCGGGGCGTGCCTTCACCAGCAAGCCCGTGATCCTCGCGCACTTGGCCGCGACGATCGCCGCTTCGCTGATCCTCGGCGAACTCTGGGCGATCGCCTGGGCGCTGGCACTCGCGATCCTCACGGCCGCAACCTACGCGGATGTGATGCGGGGAGTCGGTGTCCGCCGGCCGGGATTCCGCAGTGTTTGGCTCGTCGGCCGCTTGGCGACGGTGGCGATCGGCAGCCTCTGGCGCCGGGAGAAGCGATGGCTGCGCACCCCGCGCTAGCCCGGCGGGTGAACCCGCTCCGGCGCCTGATGCACGGCGGGTTCGTCCGCCACCGGTTGCCGGCGACCGAGTCGCGCGTGCAACTCACGTTCGACGACGGGCCGAATCCGACCCATACGCCCCTCGTGCTGGAACGACTCGCGCAGTTCGATGTGCGTGCGACCTTCTTCGTGGTCGGGCGGTTTGTCCTGCAGCACCGTTCGACTCTCCGCCAGATCCATGCGGCCGGGCACCGCATCGGCAATCACAGCCTGACTCATCCGCGATTCGGATTGTTGAACCCGCGCACCGTGCGCGATGAGATCCGCTTCTGCCAGCACGCCATCGAAGACTGCATCGGCGTGACCCCGACCCAGTTGCGCCCGCCCTTCGGCCGGATTACGCCGGGCGTGATTCTGGCGGCCCGGCGCGAACGTCTGGCGCTGGTGAATTGGTCGGTCGATACCGGCGACTGGCGCTGCCGCGAGGAGGGCGATGCCGGGCGCTGCGCGGAGGAGACTGCGGCGCTAGTCCGTCCGCGCGATGTGATCCTGCTCCACGACAACCATCGCTGGATCGCGAGGATTCTGGATGAGATGTTGCCCCGATTGGCGTTGCGTGGGTTACTATCTGCTGAGAATTGACGACAGTGGGAGAAGCTTCGATGCCTCATTTGGCCGGTGCACCATGTGGAGTCTGTCGGCAGTCACTGATGGGTGCGCGGGATGGCGCGTTCTGCCCGGTTTGCGAAAGCCCGATCCATCTCGACTGCGCGCGTGCGGCGACAGCCGATACGCCACCGACGGTTTGCCCGCGCTGTGGGACACCGAAGAAATTGGGCACCCAAAGGCGGCAGTACGAGGAAGCCTGCGAACGGGAACGTCTGATTGAAGAACACCAGCATAACCCCGATGCGGTCGCTCCCCCGGTCGATCGGTCGATGCCCGCCGTTCTCACGCGGATTGCTTTCTTGGTGGCGGCTATCGGCGCCGTGGGTTTGGCGATCTATTTAGAAATCCCCAGGATTTTCGCCTATGCAATCATCGTAGTGCCGATCGTCGGCGCCTACCGTTTGCTGGCTGGCTCGCCGAAGACCCCAAGTCATCTTGCCCCTGCGCCACCGTCCGTCAGTCCGACGAGAGGCGCTTGGCGAAAGCAAGATGATTCCGAGAAGTGATGCTGTGGTCGAGTTTTCGAGACCCACCGCTGGCTTGCGTAGGCAGCGGTGGGTCACGAAGACTCGACCACACCCTACGGCTCCGCCAAATTTCGGAGGCACACCCCGTTCAAGACTGACCTTCCGTCTGCACTCCCTCCCGGCTATCTCGCGGCGTGTCTGCACGGATGCAGAGGGACGAACGAATGCGACTCCGATTCGCGGCGGTGGCCACCTTGGCTATTTTACTGGCCCTCCTCGCGGCGATTTCGCCGGCGCCGGCGCAGCAGCCGCAACTCGTCCACCGCAACGGCTTCGCGGGCAAAGATCCCTTCTGGGTCCGCGGCGACGCCAACATCCACTTCGAAGAGAAAGCCCAGAAGATCACCGACACGGCCGCGCGGAACGCGACCACGTCCGAGTACATCAAGATCGAAGCGAACCCCGCACCGGGGGCCATCGACGCCGAGTTCGTCCACTACTACTACAGCACGCCGCCGGCGCCCGTCAGCGCCGATACGATCGCCCGCGTCTGGATCAAAAGCTTCCGCACCGGCATCCAGCTCAAAGCGCGGATCGTGCTGCCGAAGGAGAAAGACCCGAAGAATCCGGACAGCGTGCTGACGACGCTGATCGCCGGCGATGTCTCCACCAAGGTCCGCACCTGGCAGCAACTCGGCATGGGCGACGTGCAGGACTCGCTGAACAAACACAAGCCGGTGCTCGTGGCGAAGCTCGGCCGACCCGTGGACATCACGGGGGCCTACATCGATTCGCTCGTGCTGAACGTGTACGCCGGTCCCGGCGTGACCGAAACGTGGATCGACGATTTGGAAATCGGACCGGTGCTGCCGCGCGCCGAGCCGAAGGACGGCAAGCCTGGCAAGACGGTGAGCAATCCGAAGCGCAAGCCGCCGCTCGTCGAGTTCTCCGGCGGCGATTTGCTCGTCGATCAGCAGGACGGCGACGGGCCGAAGCCCTTCTTCATGCGCGCCGTCCGGCACACGAACACCCCGCTCTGGGCGCTCGACGTGGCCCGCTTCAACACCATCTGGTTCCCCGGCGAAGTGACCGACGAGGTGTACGAAGAGGCGATCCGCGCCAAGTTCTTCATCGTGCCCTCCCTGCCGCTGCCCGCGAGCGACTGGGATCCGGCCCGGCCGAACCAGAGCGATCCGGCGCTGCTCGAAAAGGACGGCGAACTCGTCGGCAAGCACCTCAAGCGCTTCCTGAGCAGCGATGCCGTGCTGATGTGGGATCTCGGCTCGGGCCGCACGACGGAGCAACTCCGCCGCGTGGCCCGCGTCGCCGATGTTGTGAAGACTTACGATCCGCGCCGGCCGCGCGCCGTCGATCTCTGGGACGGTCACAACTCCTACTCGAACTACGTCGATGCCATCGGGGCGCACCGCTGGCCGCTGTTCACCAGCTTGGACATGAGCCGCTACGCCGAATGGCTCGCGCAGCGCAAAGCCCTCACCTCGCCGGGCAAGCTGATGTGGACGTGGATTCAAACGCACCTGCCCGATTGGCTCATCAAGCTGCAAACGGGCGATGTCAACACCGAGAAATTCGCCGAGCCGATCGGCCCGCATCCGGAGCAGATCCGCGTGATGACCTACCTCGCCCTCGCGGCGGGCTATCGGGGCATCGGCTACTGGAGCGATCAGTTCCTCGCCGACAGCCACCACGGCCGGGATCGACTGCTCGAAATCGCCATGCTCAACTCCGAGATGGAACTCCTCGAGCCGGTGCTGCTCTCCGCGCACGAACCGGCGAAGTGGATCTCGACGAGCAATCCGAACGTCAGGGCGGCGATCGTCCGGGGGCCGAAGGAGATCATCGTTTTGCCGGTTTGGATCGGCAAAGACACGCAGTACTGCCCGGAGCAGGGGACGCTGGCAAGCCTGACGATCACGGTGCCGCTGGTGTCGGATGAGGCGACGCCGTGGCACATCACCCCTGCGGGCGTCGATGAAATCAAGGACGTCAAACGCGTACCGGGCGGGACGCAGATCGTCATCAGCGAGTTCGACACGGCCGCGGCCATCGTCTTCACGTCCGATCTCGGGCCGAACGGCAAGGTCGTGAAGTGGCAGGATCAAACCCGGCACAAGCTCGCCCGCACCGCGGCGAGCTGGGCGCGCGAGCAGGCCGTGGCGCAGTTCAACAAGACGCTCATCACGCAC
>JAYVTJ010000361.1:0-4908 GCA_043774415.1 Fimbriiglobus sp.
TCGTCCCGTTTCAAACCTCGCTCGTGCAGTGGGGCAATAGCGTCGTGGCGGTGCCGGTTGCGGGGGACGGGCTGGTCTGCGTCTACCGCGCGGATCGCTTCCGGGAGCCGCTCGCGGCGAAAGCCTTCCGGCACAAACTCGGGAAGGATCTCGTCCCGCCGCGCACGTGGGAAGACATCGCCGAGATCGCCGGGGTCTTCCAGCAACCGGGGCGTCCGAGTCTGGCGCCGCTGCCGGCCGACCGCTCGGCCGCGCTCGCTCAATTCTTCCACCTCGCCGCCTGCTACGACCGACCCCCCTCGGCGACGGGAACCAAAGACGGCGGCGGTGCGGCCCGCGCGCTCTCGTTCCTCATCGACCTCGACGGCGGCAAGGTCGAACCGCGCTTGAACGCCCCGGCGTTCGCGGCCGCTTACTCCTGGTTCGCCGCCACGGCGCCGGTTCGCCCCGCGGCGGCGGGCGATCCGCTCGCGGCCATCGGCACCGGGACGGCAGTCGTGGCGCTGCTGACCCTGCGCGAAGTCGCCGGACTCCCGCGCGATCCGAAAACGGGAGCCGTTTCGGACGCGTTCGGGATCGCCCCGCTGCCGGGCACGCGCACGTTCTTCGACTCCGAGGGCGCCGTGCAGCAGGCGGCCGGCGGGCGGAACGCGATCCCGTACTTCGGCGCGGGCGGCGCCTTCGCCATCGTCTTCAAGAAGTCGGCGAACGCCGGAGCGGCCTGGGATTTCCTCGCTGATCTCTGCGGGCCCGAGGGGAGCGCGAGCACGATGAGTGAGAGCGGTATCGGCGCCGGGCCGACGCGCGAAAGCCACTTGGCGGCGCAGACGGGCGACGCCCTCTGGCAGCGCTACGCGTTCGAGAGCGCGCGCACGAAGGACCTCGGCGCCGCGATGGGGGCCTACGCCGACACGGGGGTCGCCAACCCGGCCCTGCCGCTGCGCACGCCCGACGCCGCCGAAGTCTTCGCGATCCTCGAAGCCCAGCTCCGCCGCGCCGCGGGCGGGCAAGCGACCGGCCCGGATGCGGCGAAGGCCGCGATCCGCGATTGGGCCGCGCACGATGCGGAGCAGAATCCCGAGCAGTTGAAGGACTGGCGCCGCAAAGCCGCGGGGCTGGAATAGGTCGAATTCCGGGTGCGACCATCGTCCCGGACTCGGATCCAGAAGGAACGTGTTCGCGTTGGCTTCGTACTGTTCCTCTTCTCCGGCCAGCGTCCCGACTTTTCCGCCCGCCACTTCGATCGGCGGTGGTGGGTCACGCTTCGATCATGGCCCCCGCGAGCTGTTCCGATGATCCGTCGAGCTGGGCGAGGACGGCCGCCGGCACCAGCGATTCGCCGTCCGTCTCGTCGGGCATCGGCTCGATGACGATCCCGCCCAGTTCCCGCGCGGCGAAGGAGGCGGCCGTGCGACCGATCCCCTGCTCGCAGCGTTGCTGGACTTCCTCGCGGCCGAAGAAGGCCTCGGTGCCGTAGCCGCAGCGGATATAGCGCACGAACTTCTCGTCGTCGCCGGACCATACGAGCGTGTTCACGTCGATGTGCGCTTCCTAGTCGCCGATGCGCAGGGTCACTTTCACTTCGTCACCGGGTTGAGGATGTGGAGGACGAACCCGAAGTATTCCGGATCCTTGGCGGCGAAGCCCACCGGATCCGAGTATATCCGCTGACGCCTTCAACGAGTCTCGCCCGGTGATGGGAAATCCATTCCGGCGATACACCGGCCATCGTACCGCTAGCATACTGAACAATTTTCCCGATTCCGATTTGACTTCGGGTCGTTTGCAGCTTATATATACTCATGTACTCAATTTCACTTCGTGGAGCATTCCCATGACGGCCACCCTCCCCTTCGCCCAAAATCGCATCGCCGCGCACTTCCAGACGCCCGAACCCGAACTGCCGAAGTCGACCCGCGAGCGCGGCAAGCTCTGGAGCGACACGGTGTTCCAGGCGATCCTCGCGCTGAAGGGTCAACTCCGCAGCGGCGATCCCCACGTCGTGGCGGCGGCGGCGAACGCGATCCTCGAAATGGAACGCACGCGCATGCGGCACGCGAAGAATCTCGCGGGGAGCGAGCACGTTACGGAAGCCCAAGAGGAGTTCGAAGCCGAGCGGGAATGCGATTTGGAATACTGCGCCCCGCCGAGCCGAGTCGGGGAACCCGAACCAGAAGCGGTGGTTCCTTCGACGGCGCTCGCCGCGCATGCCCGCGAAGTGCGGATCGCCACCGAGAAAGCGGGGACGCCGATGACGGAGCGGCAGGCTCTGGCCTTCACGGCGATGATCTTGCGGCGGATGGAACTCGAAGCCGTGGAAGTCCCGCCGGGCCAGTTCGCCGCGACGATGCACGAGCGCCGGGCGATGTGGGAGCCGCGGAAGGCCGCGTGAGTGCCGATTCGGAATGAACTTCCCGTTTTCCGCTTGGCGCAGCTTTCCCAGATCGCTATTCCCCGCCCCAAAGCCGGGGTGGTGCGCGCGGTCCCAGCGTGGTTGGGGGTGGGCGCGCTCGCCGAATTGGGGAATTCCCCGGCCCGCCATCAGGGGAGGAAGGATTCCGATGCGACCGTTCCGTACCGCCGCCGCTCTCGTTCTCGGCTCGGCCCTGGCCGCCGGCGCCTCGGCCCAAGTGCCGATGCCGCCCGCTGTCCCGCCGGCCATCGTGCCGCCCGCCGTCGTGCCGCCGGCGCAGCCCGCGAAGCCCGACTTCAAACCGGTCGGCAACGCCGTGAAGGTCAACGGCCAAGAGATCCCCGAGATGGGCGTCTGGCGCGCCCTGCGCCAGTTCCCGGCCGAGGAGCGGGAGATCGCCCGCAAGGAGATCCTGAACCACCTGATCGAAAACGCCCTGATCGACCAGTACCTCACGGCGCTCAAGATCACGGCCGAACCGGCCGAAGTGGACAAGCTCATCGCCGAGCTGAAGGACGAACTCAAGAAGGGGATGAAGGACTATGCGAAAGAACTCGAAGCGATGATGCTCACCGAGGGCGAGTTCCGCCTCGAAGTGACGGCCCAGATGAAGTGGGACAAGTTCCTGAAGCAGCAGGGGACGGACGAAGCCCTCAAAAAGATGTTCGAGGCCGCCCCGAACATGTTCGACGGCTCGATGGTGCGCGCCCGCCACATCCTGCTGACGCCCGGCGAAGACAAGGTCAAGCAGACCGAAGCCGCCACGAAGCTCCGCGGCATCAAGGCCGCCATCGAGCAGGAAGGCGCCAAGGCCGCCGCCGCGCTGCCCGCCACGGCGACGGCTCTCGAAAAGGATCAGGCCAAGTCGAAGCGCGCCGAAGAGGTCTTCGCCGCGTTCGCCAAGCAGGATAGCACCTGTCCTTCCAAGAAAGACGGCGGCGACCTCAACTTCTTCCCGCGCGTCGGGGCGATGGTCGAGCCGTTCGCCAAGGCCGCGTTCGACCTCAAAGTCGGCGACCTCACCGACGTGGTCGCCACGGAGTTCGGGTACCACCTGATCCTCTGCACGGCGAAGAACCCCGGCAAAACGCCGACGTTCGACCAGGCCAAGGAAGCGGTGCGGGCCGTGTACGCGATGCGCCTCCGCGACGCGGTGGTCGGCCAGATGAAGCCGAAGGCGAAGATCGAAACGATGCCGGCCCCGGCCTACCCGAAGTAGCCCGGTGACGGTGGGTTGTCAGTGAACAATGAAGCGGCCGGAGGGCGATCCTCCGGCCGCTTCTGCGCTGGGCAAGGAGATCACTGCAAGCCGAGTTGCATCCGGATCGGCCGGCACATGGTATCGGCGATTTCCCGGTGACTCGGCACGGGAGCTTGCCGACCGCCGATCGAATCCGAGATCATACACCAGTAGGCGTCTCGGATATTTTCGTGGAGTTCTTCCAGCGATTCGCCCTGGCTGAAAACGCCGGGCACATCGCGCAATCGGCCGACGAACCATTCGCCGTCACGCCAGTATTCGAGTGCGAAATTTCGAGACATCGGTGGCTCCTCTCCGATTGAAGTCACGCCCGCACTCGCGAATTCACAAGCCGATTCTCCGTGCTGGCCCGCTATCCTAAGCCCCATGAGCGAGACGCTGTCGGGGGTGATCGAGCGGATCACCTTCCACAACTTGGACAACGGCTACTGCGTGCTGAAAGTGCAGGCGAAGGGGCACCGCGAACTCGTCGCGGTCGTCGGGCACCTGTCGCAGGCGCTCGCCGGGGAGTTCATCGAAGCGAAGGGGGAATGGGTTTCGGATCGCGATCACGGTCAGCAGTTCCGAGCGGCCGAGCTGCGCACGACGCCGCCGCACACGACGGCCGGCATCGCGAAGTATTTGGGCAGCGGACTCGTGAAGGGGATCGGGCCGAAGTACGCCCAGAAGATCGTGGATCAGTTCGGCGACAAGACTCTCGACGTGATCGAGCAGTCGCCGACGTTTCTGAAGCAGGTGAAGGGGCTGGGGCCGAAGCGCATCGAACTCATCCGCACCTCGTGGAAGCAGAACCAGGCCGTCCACAAGATCATGGCCTTCCTCCAGAGCTTCGGCATCGGCACGGCCCGCGCCCACCGCATCTACAAGCTGTACGGTGAGAACGCGATCGAGCAGGTGCGGTCGAACCCCTACCGCCTCAGCACCGACATCTGGGGCGTCGGTTTCCGCACCGCCGACGAACTCGCGCTGAAGCTCGGCATCCCGCGCGATTCGCCCAGACGCGCCGAAGCCGCCGTGCGCTACATCTTGCAGGAAGCGAGCGCGAAGGGGCACGTCGGCCTGCCGCAGGACGTGGTGCGCGAACAGACGGCGGCGCTCACGGAGATCGTGCCCGAGATCATCCAGAAGGCCATCGACGATCTGCGGTTGCAGGATGAACTGGTGCTGGAAGTGGTGAAGCGAAACCTCACCCCCCAGCCCCCTCTCCGCAACGGAGAGGGGGAGCCGGTCGCGG
>JAYVTJ010000362.1:0-5125 GCA_043774415.1 Fimbriiglobus sp.
CGTCGGGCAAACGGGATGGCGAGCGGCGGGGAGCGGTCATCCCACAGCCTCCGACCGCGGATTAAATCGCGACGACCGGTGCCGACTTCGCCTCGACCAGCGGCGGATACGCGAGCACGGTCGCCTTGATCGACTCGGCGTGCAGATAGATGCCATCGACCGAATCCAGCGACACCTTGTCCCCGTCCTTCTTCTCGTGGAAGAGCATCAGAGCGAGCTTCTTCGTGCTGTTGAACATCAGCCGGCAGATCGGCTTGCGGTTGTTGTCGTCCAGGAGGATCGCGCAGTAGCTCTGCGAATCGCGCATGCGAATGCGGTGGGGCGCCACGACGCCGCGCAGGATCGCCCGGACGATGTGGAAGCCCTCGATCTCCTCCGCCGTCGTCACGATGGCCGAATCCGCAGCCGCGTCCGATTCGGCGACCGGCGCCGCGTCCGGGGTCATGGCCCCTTTAAGACGGTCGTTGATCCGCCCGCCCAGCATCTGCTCGAAAGCCCGCTTCGTGATCGCCGTGAACTGGTCGATGACCGGCTGGGTGAACTTGCGGTTACCGATCAGGTCGGCGGCGAGAAGCCGGACGAACTTCTCGTCCGGTGCGACCATCCATTCCGCGAGTCGGTTCTGGATGGCCGTCGTGTATTTCAAGTCGTTCGCGGTCGTCAGGATGGCGTCGAGATCGAACGCCGACTTGGCGAACTTCTTCAGCTCCTCGACATCGCGCTCTTTGAAATCGAGCATGTCGAACTCGAAGAAGGGCGTTTCGTCCATCTTGTTGGGCTGTTCCAAGTCCGTGAAGAAGCGGTACACGAGCCCGTTCGTCAAGACTCCGAAGCGCGCCTCGGTGACGTGGAAGTAGCGGAAGAGCTGCCCGGCGTGGTTGATGCTCAGGTCCGCGCCCGTCTTTTTGCACTCGAACAGGATGATCGGCTTGTCGTCCCGCAGTATGGCGTAATCGACTTTCTCGCCCTTCTTTGTGCCGACGTCCGCAACCAGTTCCGGCGTCACTTCGAGCGGGTTGAACACGTCGTAGCCGAGGATTTGGATGAACGGCATGACCATCGCATTCTTGGTCGCCTCTTCCGTCTGCACCCGATCCCGAGTCGCGGCGATCCGGGCCGACAGGAGCCGGAGGTGATCGATGAAGTCCATGTGTCGGCCTTTGAGGAAGAGGTGAAGTGTCAGCGATACGATAGCATAGCGCGGGTCGCATCGCAGTGCAATTCAATTGAGGCCGCACCCCTTCACGCGATGTGCAGGAACCGGCAGGTGTCTTCGTAGCCCGGTTCGAGCGGCAGCATCACGCGCAGTTCCGGAGTGAGCCAGAGCGGCAGCGTCGGCAGCGTTTGCCCGAACGCCATCGGATAGAACCAGGCGTCGATCAGCGCCGACTTGCGGGGACGCTTGCGGGAGCGGAGCGTGGCCGCGTAGAGGTGGGGCGGTGGCGAGGCCAAGTTCGGGTCGCCGCGGCCGAGCGAGGCCAGCAATTCGGCGTACAGGTTGGCCTGCCGGGTGCTCACGAGATCGACGATCGACACGCAGAAATCCTGCTGCAGCAGCGAGGCCACCTTGCCGACGAAGGCTCGGCGGGTGTCGGGCCGATCCTTGTTGGAGGGGCTGACGATCTCGATGGCGGCGACGAGCTTCCGGTTCCGCTCGGCATCGTAAACGAGCACCTCGTACTGATCCTGCTCCGAGAGATCGGCTTCGACGGTGAGCATCGGCGCATGCGCGGTCAGCGTCGCGACGCCGCCCTCGTCGGCCCGTGTTCGACTGCCGTCGGAATCGCAATCGAACGTGCTGACATCGACTTCCGAGGGCGAGCCGAGGTGGACTTTGGGGCCGGCTTGAAATCCGGCGGGAAGCAGCGCGAAGAGTTGGCGGACGATTTCCATCGGCCACCCGCCGTGGACTTCGTCCCAGGAATTCCGGTCGTTTACGGGCGAGCGGAAGTGGTCGCGGAGCGGCATGGGACAGTCCTCGGCCGATGGTGTTTCGATTCTACCCGCAATTCGCACGCACGAGACCTCACACCAAGCTCAGCCCCATCCTCCGCGGCAAGCGAGACACCGGCATCGCCCCTTCGCCGCCCACCACTTCCCCGGTCCGCGCCGCCCCATACAGCGTGAAGCCGCTCGCCTCCGCGATGTCCACCGTCAGGATTTCGCCGACCAAGCGATCCGGGCCGTCGAACACCGCGATGTGGTCGGTCATCGTCCGCCCGATCAACTGGCGGATGCCGCCGGGCGCCGACTTCGCCCCCTGCCGGCTCGGGCCTTCCACGAGCACCTCGACCGCTTTGCCGATCATCGCCCGCGAGTCCTCCAGACTCCGTTCGTTCTGGAGCATCAGCAGGTCGTGGTTGCGCTGCTTCTTCACGGAGTCGGGCACGTCGTCCGAGTAGCGCTCCATCGCCTTCGTGCCGGGGCGCTCGCTGTACTTGAAGATGAACGAGTTCTTGAACTTCGCCCGATCGACGACGTCCATGCTCTTTTGGAAGCTCGCATCGGATTCGCCGCAGAAGCCGACGATGAAGTCGCTCGACACCGCGACGCCGGGGATGCGCTCCCGGCAGCGGTACAGCATCTCCCAGTATTCGCCCACCGTGTAGAGCCGCTTCATCCGCGAGAGCACGTCATCGCAGCCGCTCTGCAGCGGCACGTGCAGATACTTCACCATCTTCGGCAGATCGCGCACGGCGTCGAGCAGATCGTCGGTCATGTCCTTCGGGAAGTTCGTCACGAACTTGATGCGGCGCAGCCCGGCCACATCGTGGATGCGTGACACGAGGTCGCTGAAGCGCGTCCGCCGGCCGTCGCCGTGATCGTAGACGTAGCTGTTCACCGTCTGGCCGATGAGCGTCACTTCCTTGCAGCCCTGATCGACGAGGATCTTCACTTCGTTCAAGATCGAGTCGGGGTGGCGCGATTGCTCCGGGCCGCGCGTGCTCGGCACGACGCAGTACGTGCAGAACTTGTCGCAGCCGATCTGGATGCGGACGAACGCCTGAAACGGAGTGGAGCGCATCTCGGGATCGCGGGTCGGGTCGTAGCTCTCGAAGCTCATCTCGACTTCGTGCCGTCCGGCCTCTTTTCGACCCAAGCTGACCGCGAGCTGCGGAACTCGGGTGTCGCGGATGATCGCCACGAGTTCGGGGATCTTGGCAAGCTGCCCGGTGCCGACGACGAGGTCGACGTACGGCGCCCGATCGCGGATCGCATCGCCGTCCTTCTGCGCCATGCAGCCGATGACACCGATGACCTTGTCCGGGTTCGCCAGCTTGAACGGCGCGACGCGGCCGAGGGCCGAGAAGGTCTTGTCCTCGGCATGTTCGCGCACGGAGCAGGTGTTGAAGAGCAGGAGGTCGGCGGTCGCGGGATCGTGCGTGAGAGCGTAGCCGTCACGCTTGAGGGCGCCGATGACGAGTTCGCTGTCGAGCACGTTCATCTGGCAGCCGACGGTCTCGATGTAGACGGACTTCGACACCGGCTGAGCCGGATGGGACGGGGTCATGGTCGGGGGTTCCGTTGTACGACGGTGCCAGAACCGATAGTGATACCGCCCGGAACTGCCGATTCCAAGCCCGATGAAGGTGGCGGGTGTACTTGTCCGAAGCGCCAGCGACCGATGTCCGCAGGCGAGATGCGCGACTCAATCGAGCGTTTTGCGCTTCGCGAGATCGTACTTCCCGCCGCTCGGCACATCGACGTAATCCTTCTCCCCCTCCTTCGGTTTCGTCCGCGGGTCGAAGAAGCCCACCTTGCTCTTGCCGATGACTTCCGCCGTGCTGCCCTTCACGACGATGGCGGTCCCCTCGTCGATGCCGATGCCGAGGAGCTGCGGGTACTGCTTCATCAGGCCGGTCATGTCGGCGATGCGCTTGCGGGCGAAGAAGTGCTGATCGACGGCGCACCCCGGCAAATATCCGAAGCCGCGCTCGTACCCCTCGGCCGCGACGACCGTGTTCCCGAGCGGGTGCCCGCGCGGCATGTACTCGGCTTGGATCGACGCCCCGGCGGAGCTGCCGCCGATGACCCCGCCGCGATCGAGCACTTCGCGGAAGCGCTTCTCCGAAAGCGTCCCTTCGTAGGAATCGACGAAGCGAGAACTGACAACTGAGAACTGATCGCTGTTCATCGAAAAACAGTTTTCGGAAGTATCAGTTGTCAGGAGTCAGTTGTCCGTCATCAGTCGAAATCCGAGGGTCCATATCATGACCTCCATGACGACCCCACTCTTGAAACTCGGTATCCCCGCCGGCAGCCTCCAGGAGGCCACCGGCGAACTCTTCCGCAAAGCGGGCTACAAGCTCACCTTCGCGAGCCGCAGCTACTACCCCGCCATCGACGATGTCGAGATCCACTGCACGCTCATCCGCGCGCAGGAGATGGCCCGCTACGTCCAGGACGGCTCGCTCGATTGCGGCCTCACGGGGCACGATTGGATCGTGGAGAACGACGCCGTCGTGACGGAACTCGCGGAACTCGTCTTCAGCAAGGTGAGCCGAAAGCCCGTGCGCTGGGTGCTCGCGGTACCGACCGATTCGCCGATTCAAGGGCCGAAGGATTTGCAGGGGAAGCGCATCGCCACGGAGGTCGTGAACATCACGCGGAAGTGGCTCGCGGGTCACGGCGTCACGGCGAACGTCGAGTTCAGTTGGGGCGCGACGGAAGTGAAGCCGCCGCGCTTGGCGGATGCCATCGTGGAGGTCACCGAGACGGGTAGTAGCTTGCGGGCGAACAACCTGCGCATCGTCTGCGATCTGCTCCAGAGCACGACGCGGTTCATCGCCAATCCCGAAGCCGCGCTCGATCCGTGGAAGCGCCGCAAGATGGACGACCTCATCCTCATGCTGAAGGCGGCGATGGCGGCCGAGGGCAAAGTGGGGCTGATGATGAACGTGAAGAAGAGCGACCTCGCGGCCGTACTGAAGCTGCTCCCCGCGCTGCAGAAGCCGACGATCTCGAGTCTGTCGGACGAGGATTGGGTGGACGTAAACACGATCCTCGACGAGGACGTGGTGCGAAAACTGATCCCCGATCTAAAGCGCGCGGGCGCCAGCGGACTGGTGGAGTACCCGCTGACGAAAGTGATCGATTGAGGTTTTCGTAGGGTGGTCCGAGTCTG
>JAYVTJ010000363.1:0-3873 GCA_043774415.1 Fimbriiglobus sp.
TGCGAGGCCCGACATCTTGCGACTGTCATCGGAATTGACTCGATTCGATACGCGCCGATGTCGGGCATCGCAGACTCGGCCACGACCTCCACGAGATCGCTCACGCCTTCACCAGACCCCGATGGATGAGGTAATTCAGCACCAGCGCCACGCCCTGTTCGACGGTCTGTGTCGAAGCGTCCCAAGTCAGTTCCGGATTGCTCGGCGCTTCGTACGGGTCATCGACGCCCGTGAAGCCCATCCCCTTCCCGGCAGCGACGGCGTCGCGGGCCTGCTTGTAGAGTCCCTTCGGATCGCGCTGCTCGCAGGTCTCGATCGGCGTGTTGCAGTAGATCTCGAGGAACGGGATCGCCCCCGTCTTGTTCGCCTCGTGGATCTTGCGGGCCGCATCGCGATCCTTGCGGTACGGGCTGATGAAGCTCGTCAGCGCGAGCAGCCCGGCGTCGGCGAAGAGCTTCGATACTTCCCCGATCCGGCGGATGTTCTCTTCGCGATCCTCGGCGCTGAATCCCAATCCGAAGCGCTTGGCGCTCGCTTCGGGCAGGCTGCGCGTGTCCATCAGGATCTTCGGCCCGGCGTTCAGCCCGAAGCGGATGTTGTCGCCATCGAGGCTGTACGCGGCGTGACCCCGGGCGATCAGCACCTGTTCGAGGGCCACGGCGAGCGTCGATTTGCCCGACCCCGAGAGGCCGGTGAACCAGAGGGTGGCGCCGGTCTGCTTCAGCAGTGCGCCGCGCTCGGCGCGGGTCACGGTGCCGGGGTGGTAGAAGACTTGCGTGGGCTGGATGTCGGCCATGGAGAACCTTCGGAGAGAATGCGGATTCCGATTCACTGTACTGGAGCGCGCCGGCGGGTCAGCCCGGATCGGGGCAATCGCGGGGGCAAACCCGACCGGGCGTTCGGTCTGCAACCGTTGTTTCGGGGTTGCGGGTTAGGGCACGCGGAACGGCAGCGACCGGACGACCTCGCGGCCGTTGTCCAAATCCTTCACTTTGAAGTGGACCGTGTACGCACCCGGCTTCGACGGAGCCGTGAAGTTCAGTTGCAGGAAGTAATCGCGCAGCGGCGACTGCGTGAAGTCGAGCTTCGTTTCGATCGGCTCGAGCTTCACCTCGCCGTGCCGGGTCTTGATCTCGAGCGGGCCACCGCCGCTGTCGCAGACGCGATACGAGCAGGAGAGCTTCGTGAGATAGCCTTCGAGGCCGTTGCGGTTCGCCGGTTCGCTCGGCACATTGCCGAACTCGAAATAGATGGTGTTCAGCGTGCCCGGCTTCAGCATGGGATTATCCGGGAACGGCTCGTAGCGCCCGAAGTTCGTCACCGACCGGCAGAACACGGCCTTCTCGATCGTCATCGGGGCGCGCTTGCTCAGCAGGGTCGCGGCGCCGCTGAGCTGCTCGGCCACCATCGCCAGTTCCTTCGGATCGGCTTGCGCCGGGTTCAACTGCGAGGCCTTCACGAGCGCCGGCACGAGTTGCAGCACCAATTCTTGGTTCGGCTTGCCGAGCTTTTGGATCAGCGGCATCGCCGCTTCGGGGCGCCCTTCGACGTAAGCGCGCAGGATGCCGACGAGCGGGGCTTCGGGAATCGGCGCCGGCGCGACCACGAGCGGAAGTTCCTTCGGCTCGAACTCTTTGGGCACCGTGTGGGCCGGGACTTCGGGAAGGTCGGGAATCTGCGCGATGGACGGCGCCTCGGCCGGCTCGGGGTTCAGCGGCTTCGAACTCCCCGGCTTGCGGGCGATCGCGAAGGGCACACTCCCCTTCACCTCGGCCGGTTTGGCGCGTTCGAGTTCGCGGTTCTCGGGCGGATCCTTCCCGCCGAGGGTCACGGCGCAGGCCGGGAGACAGCTCAATAAAAGCAGCAGCGGCAGATAGCGGAGGGGCATCCCGATCCTCGGCGACGGCGGCGGACGGAATCCGCTATAGCAGGGACGGCGGACAGGTCAATCGGAAGGGCGTGGGTTCCACCTGCGCAGTGGGAATCTTTCGGAAGGTGCCGAAACTCGTCTCTTTCGGCTTGACGCAACACGCCACTTCGCCGAAAAGTAGTTATAGATTGTGAAATCGATAGGACGGATGGCATAGAATTCGGTAGTAGAAGCTGTTCCACTTCTCCAACTCGGCGAGTCCGGATCGTGCCCGATCCGCAATTCCACAGCCTGCACTTGGACGGTCTGCCCCGGCAGATCGAATTTCGGGCTGCGCGGCAGCGGATGGAACTTGGCTGCGGTCAACTGACTCTCGGCGGTGATCTCGGCTGGCTCGACGACGACGATTCCGGCGAGGGCGAAACGCGGCCCGGCCCGAACCTCAACCGAACTTTCTGGGTGCAGGACGGCGAGCGCCTCTACACCCTGTCCGTCGGCGTCAACAGCGTCGGGCGACTCCCGGACAACAGCGTCGTCCTCCGCGACGAGTGCGTCTCCCGCCGGCACTGCGCCATCGTCGTCCACCGCGACGGCTCGTGCGAACTCCACGACATCGCTTCGAAGAACGGCACCGTCCTCAACGGCGCCCGCATCCACGGCCCGACCAAGCTCCGGCCGGGCGACAAGATCGCCCTCTGCGCGAAGCAGCTCGTCTTCCTCGTCCGCGACGACCGCAAGCAGAGCCGCGAAAAATAATCAGCCGTCTCGCCCCAGCAGAAAGCGCCCCGGATCGACGCGCGTCCGCAGGATGTCCAATTCCGATTCCGTCGGCGCCGGCGTCTCCCCCAACTTCGGTGCGATTCCGAATTCGAATCCCGTCGCCGCCTTCACCGCTCCGAGCGTTTTCCCGGGGTGCAGCGAGAGCAGCCGCATGCGCTTCGTCTCGGGGTCGAAGTCGAAGACGCAGAGATCGGTGATGACCCGGTGCGGCCCCGTGTTCGCCGGCAGCCCTGCCGCTTCGCGCGCGCCCGGCCCGCTCAGGTAGCCAGGCGTCGTGAGGAAGTCGAGTTTCGGCACGAACTTCTTCGCGTCGTGCTTCATGACGATGAGCGTCTTCCAGCAGAAGCTCGCGAGGTCGTTGGCCCCGCCGCTGCCGGGGAGCCGCACCTTCGGGAGTCGGTAGTCGGCGCCGATCATCGTCGAGTTCAGGTTGCCGAAGGGATCGATCTGCGCGCCGCTGAGGAAGGTGGCGTCGATCATCCCGCGCTGGCAAAACTGCATCACGTCGGCCATCGAGGTGGCCATGAGCGCGCGGTGGAAGGTGGTGCTGTCGCCGACGCTGACGGGCATCGTCGGCAGGATGGGGGCGATCCCCCCGGCCTCGAAGCAGATGATGAGGTTCGGCGCGTGCGTGCGCTGGGCGAGCATCGCGGCCGCGCAGGGGAGGCCGGTGCCGACGGCGACGGTGGTGCCGTCGAGCAGCTCGCGCGCCGCGGCGGCGATCATCAGTTCGGTCGGGGTGTGGGGCATCTGTCACTCTCCGATGATCTTGACGAGCACCTGCTTAGCGCGGTGGCCGTCGAACTCGCCGTAGAAGATCTGCTCCCACGGGCCGAAGTCGAGCTTACTCTCAGTGATGGCGACCACGACTTCGCGGCCCATGATCTGCCGCTTCAGGTGGGCGTCGGCGTTGTCTTCGCCGGTGCGGTTGTGGTGGTAGGCGTTCGGATCCGGATTGAACGGCGCCAGCACTTCGAGCCATTTGCCGAAGTCGTGGTGCAGGCCGCGCTCGTCGTCGTTGATGAAGACGCTCGCCGTGATGTGCATGCTGTTGACGAGCACAAGTCCCTCGCGGACGCCGCTCGTGCGGATCGCCTCTTCGACCTGCGGCGTGATGTTCAGGAACGCCATTTTCGACGGGATGTCGAGCGTTAGGTATTCGGTGTGCGATTTCATGGAAGCCATCGTTATGGTTTTGATCCCGGAGGGATCGCAGAAATTAG
>JAYVTJ010000364.1:0-3709 GCA_043774415.1 Fimbriiglobus sp.
GAGTTCCTTCAGCCCCACGTCCGCCACCTGCGAGGATTTCAGAATCAGTGTCGTGAGGTTCTTTAGGGGTGCGAGTTCCTTCAGCCCCGCATCCGTCACCTTCGTGCTGCCGAGGGCGAGGAGCGTGAGGCTCGTAAGGGGGGCGAGTTCCTTAAGCCCCGCGTCCGTGATCTTAGTGGCAGCGAGGATTACTTCCACGACGGGCTTGCCGGGCTTACGGTCGTCCCGCGTGACCTTCCCGCCCAACTTCTCCACGAACTTGACGGCCTGTTCTTCGGCGTCGTCCGCACGAGACTGCCCCGTAGCACACAGCACGACTACCAGCACGACCAAGCACTTCCGCTGTCGCATCGTTCGCCCCTCCGAAAAAACGCACGCGGCTGGCCTAACTACCGACTGAAGAGAGTACCAGAAAAGCACGTCCGCACCAAATCCGACAGCGAGTTCATCTAGAGCGGTTAGACGTTCGACGCGGCTAGAGGCGAGCGTGCGTCACCCATCGTCGTAAACCCCGATTGCCCTAAGACGTATCGAGATTCCGACGCAACGGGGCTGATTCCGATGGAGGGGGGTCGATATCGATCGGAATCGGAATCAGAAGCGATCCAGTTTCGGCCTACTGCCATAAACCCCTGCGGCGCAATGCCTGTCCGGCGATTTGCATCTCTGTCCGGCGAATTGCATCTCTGTCCGGCGCTGGGTGGGGGGAAAGTGCCGGACAGACCCGGCGGAGTATTCCCGCCATCCGATTCCGCTCGATTGGCCCCGGCCCCACTGCGCTGCTAGAATCCCCTGAGTCGCGGAGGGGGCCGATGGCGATGACGCTCGGGGAGTTGCAGGCGCGCATCCGCGAGCTGTACGGGGCCAAAGACGCCGCCCGCGGCGTCGAAGGCACCTTCATGTGGTTCCTCGAAGAGGTCGGCGAACTCTCGGGTGCCCTCCGCGGCGGCACCCGCGAGGAGACGATCCTCGAATTCGCCGATGTGCTCGCGTGGCTCGTCACGCTGGCCAACTGCAAGGGAATCGACCTCGACGACGCCATCGAACGTAAGTACGGGAAGGGGTGTCCCGGCTGCGGCGCGGCGCCCTGCACCTGCGGTCTGACGAACAAGCCGTGAGCACCGTGCGGAATTCGGAGTGCGGAATGCGGAATGAAAAACGTCGGCGGTCGCTGGCGCCGGTATTGGCCCTGATCGCGTTCGCTGCCTTGGCGTCCCCCGCGCCCGCGCAGTTCGGCAAGCCCAAAGTCAAGATCGTCGATGCCAAGGTCGGATTCCCGGCCTCCAAGTTCACCGGCGAGCGCGACGACGGCGGCGCGGCCGCACGCGTCTGCAAGACCGGTGTCTGGGCGCCCGTCTCCTTCCGGCTCGAAATCCTCGGCGAGACCGACAAGCCGCTGCAAGTCGAGATCACCGCGTTCGACAGCGACGAGGCGAAGACCGTCACCCGCTGGCCGCTCGGTTCGCCGGTGCTCAACGACGCTCCGACCGGCGCCGACGACAAGTTCCGGCCGAAGGGGAGCTATGTCGAAGCGGGCGAACTCGTGGCGAAGCACAGCGTCCCGCTCGTGAAGCCGGGCGGCAACTCCGCCAAGATCACGCTGCAGATTCTGACGAACGAACCCGACAGCAGCCCGGCGTCCGTCTCCGAACTCGTGACGCTCGAAAATGTGCGGCCCAGCGACACCTCGGTCTATGTCGTTCTCTCGCTCGGTTCCAAACTCAGCGGCTTCGACCTGCCCGGCGAGGCGCAGCGCGGCGATCGCATGCTCCGCAGCGGCCGGATCGTTACGACTGCGATTGCGAGCGTCGAGGAGCTCCCCGATCAGTGGTTCGGCTACGAGACGGCCGACCTCATCGTGCTCGCCACCGGCGGTTCCAGCGACGAGTTCCTCACCAAACTCTTCGGCGACGACTTCTACAAGCCGAAGCGCGACGCCCTCCGCGAGTACGTCTCCCGCGGTGGCAAGCTCGTCATCTCCGTCGCGAGCAAACTCGATGTGCTGAATACCCCCGCGTTCAAAACGTTCCTCCCGCTCACGGCAACTCCGGAGCGCATCGAGGCGCTGCCGTTGAACTTCACGCTCCGCAGCGGCATCGAAACCGAGTTGAAGAACCCCGCTCGCATCAAGAAGGATGGCGAGGGGAACCCGCTGAGGGACAAGGAAGGCAATCCGCTGCCGCCGACGCCGGGCGATCCGTTCCGCGTTGCGAAGCTGCGACCGAAGCCCGGCACGGCCCCGCCGATTTGCCTCAGCCCGGAACCGGCGAAGAACCCGATGTCGCAGTTCGCCGGGAACTCGTTGCCCCTCGTCGTGCAGGTATCCCTCGGACTCGGCCGCATCACGGTCGTCGCCTTCGATCTCGATGCGTCGCCGTTCCGGGATAATGAGAAGCGGCCCGAGTTCTGGGACTGGCTCATCCGCCGGGCTGGCTCGGAGAAGTCGGCGATTCCGCCCGAGAAGTACGACCCGAACGTCCTCGCGGCCGGGGTGAACCCGACCGCCTCCGAAGACGGCATCACGTATGCCCTCCGGCAGCACGTCGATACCTTCGACGGCGTGCCGGTGATCTCCTTCGGCTGGGTCGCGCTCTTCATCGTCCTCTACACGCTGCTCATCGGGCCGGTCGAATACCTCTTCCTGAAGAAGGTGCTCGGCCGTCTCGAACTCACGTGGGTGACCTTCCCGATCATCGTGCTCAGCGTCAGCGCCGGGGCCTACTTCACGGCGTATGCCATCAAGGGCAAAGACCTCCGCGTGAACAAGATCGACGTAGTCGATATCGACGTCGGCGGCGGCCGGGTCTACGGTCATTCGTGGTTCACCGTCTTCAGCCCGCGCATCGACAACTACACCGTCGGCATCGAACCGAAGGAGCCGTGGGGCTACGGCCCGCAGGACGGCGACGCCAAGTTCAAGCCGGTCACGGTCGTCGATTGGATGGGCGGCAGCCGCATCGGCACCGGCGGCGGGTTCGGCCGCGGCTACCGGCCGTACCAGTATCGCATCGATCCGAAGGGCGGCAGCACCGGGGCGAGCGGCACGGCGAACGGACTCTCGAACGTGCCGGTGCAAGTTTGGTCCACGAAGACCTTCACCGCGAACTGGGCCGGGGAACTCGACGCGAAGACGCCGCCCATCACTTCGACCGTGGCGCACCTGCCGGCCGATCCGCTCGGCGCGTCGGGCACCATCACGATCAACCTGCCGCTGCCCGAAGTGACCGACGCCATCGCCTACTTCCGCGGTCGGCCGTACAAGCTCGACAAGGGCATCGGCACCGGCGTTCCCGTAAAATTCAACCCGGGCAGCACGCCCGAGGCGAAGGATTGGGAGCGCGCCGAACTTACTCCCGATGCGAAGTTCTACGCCAGCGGCGATTCGACCGAGCAGTACGGTGGCGGTCGCGGGGGACGCAAAGTCCAGCAGGAAGTGACTGGTGGCCCGCTCGCCCTCTGGGGGATGCTCTTTCACGAGCAGGGGTTGAAGGCCGATCAGAGCGGTGGAAAGACTCTGCAGAATTCGACGCTGCGGAGGCTCGATCAATCGTGGCGCCTGAGCGACGCGAACACCGAGGAGGTGATCGTGCTACTGAAGTTGGCGCGGGTCAGCGGCAACTCCGAGGAGATGATGACGAACGCCGAGAGCGCCAGCCCGAGCACCCTCTGGCTGAAGGCGCTGCCCGGCAGCGGCCCGCGTCCGGCGGTC
>JAYVTJ010000365.1:0-1841 GCA_043774415.1 Fimbriiglobus sp.
CCGAAAGAGCCGGGCGTCACGCCGAACGTCGGCACCGGCGGACCGTACAGCGAGAGGCCGTTCGACCAAAAGCTGCCGAACGCCGCGGGGTAGTACCAGCCGTATCCGTTACCGTAGCCGCGACCCAGATAGCCGAACTGCGGACCGTAGCCGAACTGCGGCCCGAACCCGAGGGGCGAGAAGTAGCCGGTGCCGAACCCGGCCGAGAGGCGGGGGCCGTAGCGGTAGCGCGGATTTTCGATGGGGGCGAACCGCGGACTGAACCCGTAGCCGTAGCCGACACCGGGGGCGTAGCCGAAGCCCGGCCCGTAGCCCACGAAAACGCTCGGCCGCGACCCGAATTGGCTCGGGGCATCGACGATGGGAGTCTGGGCTTTCCCGGACTTCGGAACGAGCAGAATCCAAACGATCGGCAGAATCGGCAGCAGCCGGCCGAGCAGGCGTTCGATGGTCATGGTGCGCTCCGCAAACCCAGAGGTATTGCGTAGCATCGAATGGATAGCATGGACGGCTGAACGGAAGTCGGCGACGGGATCGGAGAATGGCGGACCGGGTGCGACAACTCCCTCATGCGAGTTCGAAACGGAACAACCCCACCGGCGCGGGCCGGTGAGGGGAGTAGGAGCGATCCCGTAGGTCACGCTCCGCGTGACACCACCTCACGAACACCGGAAGCTCAATTCATTCCGGCGTCACGCGGAGCGTGACCTACGCAAACAATCTCACCGACACCGCTTCGCTCACTTCGCGGTGACCTTCACATCGACCGGGTCGATCCAGAGCTTGTGCTCGGCACCGTAGTAGAGGTAGACGCGGCTGGCCGGGCCTTTGAACTCGCCGGGGATGTCGGCGATCAAATCGATGGTCACTTCCACGGCCTGCTTCGGCCCCATCCCGCGCCAGTAGAGGATCAGCTCGCGGCCGCGGATTTCGAAGTAGCTCACCGTCTCGCGTCCGCCATCGGGCTTCTGCGTGAGGGCGGTGAGCTGCTTCAAGTCCTCGGGGATCTTCAGCCCGGCGGGGATGCCGAGAATCGCCGTCACCATCCCCTGTTCCTTCTCGGCGCCGTTCTGCACGCGGGCCGTGAGCTGCAGCGTTTCGCCTTCGCGGGCCTCGGCCTTGTTCAGCGTCGCGGTCATCGTCAGCGGGCACTCGGCCGAACTCTGCGGCTTGCGGGCGCGGGCCTCCCACGAGAATGTGCAGGGGTACGATTGCTTCGCGTCGGTTTCGATGCGGAGATCGACGATCCCCTTCGCCAAGAACTTCTCGGCATCGGGGACTTCGATCGTCACCGGGCCGACGCACTCCGTGGAGAGCATTGTCTTGGCGACGACCGCACCGTCGATCAGCACGCGAATTTCGCCGCTCTCGGTGGCCCGCTTCTGCGTGCGGGCATACTCGATCAGGGCCTTGAGCGTGAGGATCGTCGATTGCGTCGAGCTGTAGGCGCCGAAGCCGTTCTTCTGGCTGCCGAGCCACTTGCTCGACAGATCCAAATTGGTGCGGAACTCGCCGAGTTCGTTGACCTTCAGCCAGCCGAGCATCGCGAGGCCGGTGGTTTCGATCACGAGGGCTTGCCCGGACGACTTTGTGATGCTCGTCTCGGCGCCGATCACACTGCCGTCCTTCTGCTGGGCCTTCGCGATGGTCTTCAGCATCGCGATCCCCTCGGCCTTTTTGCCGCGGTTGATGAGCGAGTTCGCCACGAGGCCGAGGTAGTACGAATCCTTGCTGAACGGGCCATCCTTGGCGGTGGCCTGAATAGCCTCGATCTCCTTACTGAGGTCGGACTGCACGGCGTCCTTGCGCTCCGATTCCGTGATGGCCCAGACGATGTAGGC
>JAYVTJ010000366.1:0-7659 GCA_043774415.1 Fimbriiglobus sp.
GCCGGCCAAGACCGCGTACAAAAACGGCGGCCACGACCCACCGGCTCATCCAGCAACGGCAGAATCTCGCGAAAGGACCCACCTTGGAAGCCCTGCCCCTCCGGGGTCAGGAGCGTCGGGACTCGCCACGAAAATCGGGAGTCCGCTCTAGCCCAATTCGGTCACCCGCCCCAAGAACAGCACGGCGCTCGATTGAACATGCCGGATGGCGAACAGGAACGGCCGGTCGGCGCGGAAAAGTATGTTCTCGACCCGCATCTGCGGGCGGGCGGCCATCGCCAAGCCCATAGTCACCGCCGTCGCCGCCGCGGCTTCGGTGCCCTCTTCGTTCACCTCGACGAACGCCTTGTGCAGCACCGCGTCGATCTGCAAAATCTCGCGGCTCGAATGCATCCCGGTGAAGTCGGCCTTTCCTCCGAAGGCGTCCGTGATCCCGAGCGCGGCGAGCGGAGCCTTCAAACTGTACGACGTATTCACTTTGAAATTCGGCAGCGTCAGTTCGACCTTGATACCGGGTTGCAGGGCTTTCACCGTCTCCGCGATCAGCTCCCCCGTCAGCTTCTTGTCGAACTCGGCGAAGGCGTCGGCCCGCCGCGGCAGCCAGACGAGCATCGCCAGATCCTTCCCCTTGTAGGGCAGATCGATGGCTTGGAAGGCGTCATTTTCGGTGTAGGCGAAGTCGTTGAAGCGATGCATCAGCGGAGTATCGCGTTTCGTTCCATCGAGCCGGTGGAAGGGTTCGACTTTCGTGCTATCTTTCAGAAACGCCGTGTCCCAGGTCCCTTTGAAGAAGATGGCGTTTGTCAGCACCAAGCGCGTGAGGGCCGAGAAGTTCGCCGGCGAGACGAGGTCTTTGATGCGGTCGCGCGTCTTCTTTCCGACCCAGTTGTTGATCGTCTTCGCGGCCGAGTCGGGCCGGTCGAAATCGACTTCGATCAGACCCGCGCCGTAGTGCTTCGAGGCCAGCGCGAGGAACTCTTTGCGCCAGGGCACGCCACTCTTCCCCCAGAGAGCATTGGCAACCGACAGTTCGTAGCCGCGCTTGCCGGCGCCGTTGAGAACCGCGAAGAGGGATTGGAAGCCGGAATGGATTTTGTCCGCGTCCGCAGGCAGGTGCAGCACTTTCTGCATCTCGGCGAGTGTGTTCGCCTTGGCCCCGGCCGAGGTCATCGCGAGCGCCGCTTCGATGCCGAACGGCGAAAAGAAGACGTTGCCCGGTTCGGCGCCGAGCTTCCCGTAAAGCTCGCAGCCGAAGGCGTTGTTGGCCTCGGCGACCGGCGTCGCATCGCGGTTGGGAAGGACGGGAATGCCGACGCACCCAGCGAGGGGAGCGACGGCGGCACCCGCGAGGAATTGACGGCGCGAGGGGAATAGCATTCCATAACTCCCGGAAGTGGAATTTGAGTCCGCCGATAGCAATCCTGCGGATCGGCAGCAAGTTCGGCTGCTCGCCCCTCGCTGTAAGTGATGGGGGCGCTTGGTCTGTCCGCCGATTTGCAAGTCTGTCCGCCGATTTGCAAGTCTGTCCGGCGATTCGCATCTCTGTCCGGCGATTCGCATCTCTGTCCGGCACTGGGTGGGGGGAATGTGCCGGACAGACTACGGGGCGGCAGTCCGCGCCCGATTCTCGGCGCGAATCGCCCTCGCAATCGGTTCGGAAATTCTTCGCCGGCGGTGCCGCGGACAACCGGGGGAATGCGGGTCGGCGTGGACTACGCCAACCGCGACAACTTCGCCGACCTCATGCTGGGCCAGGCCGGGAGGCTACTCGCGCTTCCAGATCCGACCGCGGGCCGCCGGACTCCCCGGCGGCTCGTCCGCTCCCGCGATTCCGATACACTGCTTACAACGCCTGGGAGCGACGCCCTTCGCTCTCGCCTCCTTCCCAAATCCATGAGCGCTCCGATCGGTTCGGCTCCTCCGCACGCCGGGCCCAAGCACCACCAGTCCTTCTGGCTCTGGGTGATGTGCCTCACCGGGGTCGATTATTTCAGCACCCTCGGCTACCAGCCCTCCATCGCCTTCGACAGCGCCGGCCGGCTCGCCCCGCTCGCCACGGTCATCCTCGTCCTCGTCACGCTCTTCGGCGCCTACCCCGTCTACGCGTTCGTCTCGAAGTGCTCCCACGAGGGGCACGGCTCCATCGGCATGCTCGCGAGCCTGTTCAGCGGCTGGTGGGCGAAAATTTTCGTCCTCACGCTCCTCGGGTTCGCCGCCACCGACTTCGTCATCACGAAGACGCTCTCCGCCGCCGACGCCGCGAAGCACCTCATCGAAAATCCGCTCTGGCCCTTCCCGGTCGAGGAGTCGGCGCACGCGTGGAACTACCAGCAGATCGGGGTGACGGCGTTCCTGCTCATGCTCCTCGGCGCGATGTTCATGCGCGGCTTCCGCGAAGTCATCGGCATGGCCGCCGCCATCGTCGGCGTCTATCTCGTGCTCAACGTCCTCGTCATCGGCTCCGGCGTGATCTACTTGGCCGAACATCCCGCCGTCCTGCGGGATTGGTGGGCGATGGTGGAGGCCGGCGACTGGGTGCTGGCCGAACCGCCGTTCGCCATCGCCGAAGGGGGCGGGGGACTGCTGACACTCGCCGCGGTCGTGCTGCTGATCTTCCCGAAGCTCGCCCTCGGATTATCCGGGTTCGAGACCGGCGTCGCCGTCATGCCGCTGATCCGCGGCGGCGCGACCGACACGCACGAGAACCCGGCCGGGCGCATCCGCAACACCCGCAAGCTGCTCCTCGTCGCCGCGCTCATCATGTCCACGGGGCTGATGGGTTCTTCGTTCGTCGTGACGACGCTGATTCCGCCGAGCGCCCTCGTCTACTTCGACGAAGACGGCAAACCGGTGAAGCCCGATAGCTGGCCCGAGGGCAAGCCGAAGCCGAAGGCCCGCGCCCACGAGCGGGCGCTCGCCTACCTCGCGCACGGGGAACCGCTCGCGGTCGGCGTCGAAGGGGAGAAGCTCTGCCCATTCTTCGGCGAAGCCTTCGGCACCGTCTACGACATCAGCACCGTCATCATCCTCTGGTTCGCCGGGGCGAGCGCGATGGCGGGGCTGCTGAACCTCGTGCCGAAGTACCTGCCGCGGTACGGCATGGCCCCCGAATGGGCGCGGGCCGTGCGGCCGCTCGTGATTCTGCTGACGGGGGTGAACCTGCTGGTCACGGTGATTTTCAAGGCCGATGTGAGCGCGCAGGGGGATGCTTACGCCACCGGGGTGCTCATGCTGATGACGAGCGCCGCCGTGGCCACCGTGATCGAAAAGTACCGTACGAAATCGGGCACTTTCGGCCGGCTCTCGGTGCCGTTCGTCTTCATCGCTCTGATTTTCGCCTACACCACGGCGGCGATCGTCGTCGAGAAGCCCGTCGGGCTGGTCATCTCGTCGTTCTTCATCGGCGCGATCCTGATCACGTCGTTCGTCTCGCGGATCGCCCGCAGCCGGGAGCTGCGCTTCAACGGCTTCAAAGCGGTCGATTTCCAGTCGAAGCTGCTCTGGGACACGATCCGCGATCTGGAGCTGACGATCCTCGTGCCGCACCGGCCGGGCCGACGCACGCTCGCCGAGAAGGAGCAATCGATCCGCCGGGAGCACCGCATTCCGCGCGACCTCATGGTCGTGTTCGTCGAAGTGGAATTGGCCGACACGAGCGAGTTCGTGCCCGAGCAGGTGATCCACGTCCGCGAGGAGCAGGGGCGATACATGCTGAAGATCACCGAAGCGGCGAGCATCTCGCACACACTGGCGGCGCTGGCGCTCGAGATGGCGAAGGTCGGGCGGGCGCCGGAAATCCACTTCGGCTGGACCGACGAAAGCCTCCTTTCGGGGACGCTCGGCTTCCTGCTGTTCGGCGAGGGGAACGTGCCGTGGATGGTGCGGGCGCTGATCCGCAAAGCGGAGCCGAACCCGTTGAAGCGTCCGCTGATCATCATCGCGGGGGCGTGATCGTCAGCGCGCGTCGGTCAGGGCGAGTCCGCCGTACGGCGCGTCGGGCGAGTAGAGGCCGTCGAAGTGCCACGAGCAGGTCCGGATGACGCCGCCGAGTCCGAGGATGGACGGGGAGCCGAGCGGTCCGCCGACGCGGAACAGCACGGGCCAATCGAACGGGTGGCCGGTGCGGTCGGCGTTCCACCAGCAGCGGATGCGTCCGGGCCGGACGCGGAAGGGTCGGATGCCGGTCGGTGTTCGGAGAGGCAGTTCGACCTCGACATTTTCGGACGGGGTTGGAAACTCATGGAAGTGTGCGAGTTCGAGATCGATCAGCGAATAGGACGCACCGGAGTCGACCGCGAACTCGATCGGCTCGGACACTCCTCCCTGGATTGTCTCGGCGAATAGATCGATGCGACACCGCAAGCCGGCCATGCCGAATGCTGGTATCGAGGCGAGCGAGACTTCGAACGGCACGCGAATCGCCGGCTGATGGAGCTTTGATGCCATGAGGATTCGTTCCGGAAGACCTCACCAAGGCTCCGTATCGCGCACGATGACGCGACAGCGTTCGTGATCGGGCAACTCCCGCAGCAAGAAGTAGATATCGCGTTCACCGACGGCGACCACCGCCATGTCCCCCGCGGCCGTCGTGAAGCAAAGCACGGGCTCACCGCGATAGATCTTCGGCAGGGATTGGCGCTCGCGCAAGTATCGAATGGCCTCGGCAGTCGGCGGCGGATCGTACCCCGTGAACTCGTTGGCCATGAACGCATCGAACGCCGCGTCCTCCATCGGCGGCGGGACGATGCGGCCGGCGATGATGTCCCGCGCGCGGGCGAGCAACTCGGTATCGCCCTGTGAAAGGGCGATCTCGGAAGTCTCCGGTGGTTCCAACACGGCGGCGGGCGACATCGTTCGATCCTCGGACGCACTCGGTTGTGGAATTGTAACGCCCGCCAGCCGGGCCCGCTACTTCTGGTATTTCATCCCCTTCATCGTCACGTCCACGTAGTGCCCGACGGTCGCCGTCCAGTGGCCCACCGCATCGAGCCAATTGTCGGCGACCGCGCCTATGATCAGCCCCGACATCTCATCGTCGCTCCCTTCGCCGAGCCGGATGCGCTTCGGCGGGTCGAACGGATTGTGGGGATTCGCCGCGGTGTTGTCCCACGAGAAATCGGCCCGGATCTTCGTCCCCTTCGGCAGCCGGAACGGCTTCTTGTAGCTGTAGGTGTCCTGCCAGTTGAAGTCCCATTCCGAGATGGTCAGCAGGTCGCGGACCTTGCCGTCGGGCGTTTCGGCCGTCACCTTCACCGTCTTGCCGATGAGGTGCATGTGCGCCCAGATGTCGTTGATGAGCAGATCGCACGTCGTCGTGTAGGTATCGCTTGTGCGGTAGTCCTTCTTCCCCGCCGGGATGTCGATCTCGTTGCTCGCCATCGCCACGACGACGAGGATCTTCGTCGGCGGCTTCGGGCTGAAGTAGAAGGCGATCTCGGTCTGGTCGAGTTCCTCCTTGCCGGTCGGGTGGTAGTGCATCTGGAGTACGAAGTCGGTGCCCGGCTTCATCGTGATCGCGGTGCCCTCCCGGAAAAAGCGCGGGATCTGGCCGGGGACGTAACCGGGCGTGAATCCGGCGGGCAAGAACCCCGGCCCGTTGCCGGGGTAGCCCGGCCCGTCGTGCTTGGCATCGAGTTTGCGCGCCGTGCCCGAGGTGTCGAGGATGCCGACGGCGTGGTGCGCCACCTTCGGATTCCCCGGCCGGCATTCGACTCCGATGAGGTGGACATCCTTTTTGAGGTCCAGCGGGAAGACGAACTGGTGGTAGATATCGTGCCCCTTCGCAGGGATCTTGAACGCTTCGGGCATCTTGAGCACGAGGTCGGGTTTGCCGAGCTTCCAGCCCGTCTTGAACACGGGCGGCGCCGGTCGCAGTTTCGCATCCCCTTCCGGTGCCCCGGCGTCGGCCCAGGCTTTCAGCGTTTCGATCTGCTGCGTCGTCAGCTTTCGCTCATCGAGGAATACGCCGTGGCCCGCATCGGGCTTCCACGGCGGCATCGTGCGGCTCCCGGTCACGTCCGCGATCTGCTTCGCGCGCTTCTTGGCCTCGGCGAAGTTCACCATCGAGAACGGCCCGATCTCCCCCGTGCGATGGCAGGTCACGCAGTGGGCGTCGAGGATGGCCGCGACGTGCTCGCTGTAATTGGGCGGCGTCGGCTCGGCCGCGAACGCGGGGAGCGGAAGCAAGAGCGCGAAGAGGGCGTAGCGCATGGATCGGACTCCGGTGAGATGGAAAGTGTTACCGATGAGTACGGGAACGGGTTTCAGATCGCACCGCCGTCAATGACAGTGCGTCGTTACCGAGTGTGCCGACGACTCTCGAAATTTGCGTTCGGTTCTCGGTCAACAGCTCGTGACGATCATCTGCCGCTCGTTTCGGTCATTTCGGTCGTTTCAGTCATTTCGGTCGTTTCAGTGGCGGGGGTAGCGAGATCGACTGAAACTGAAACCGAAATCGACAGGACTCGAAGGATTGCTGGCACACCCGTTACCCGGCACCCCTTGCCCCAGTGGTGCAGATCGCTTAATCCTTAGAGTGTGAACGCGACCCCCTCCGCGAGCCGTACGCCATGATCGTCGTCGAGAACCTCGTGAAGTACTACGGCGAGTACCAAGCCGTGCGCGGGGTCTCCTTCGAAGTGCCGAAGGGCCGCGTCGTCGGCTTCCTCGGGCCGAACGGCGCCGGCAAATCGACCACGATGCGCTGCCTCGCCGGGTTCCTCACGGCGTCGAGCGGATCGGCCCGCATCGCGGGATTCGATGTCTTCAGCGATCCGATCCGCGCCCGCCGACAGATCGGCTACATGCCCGAGAGCTGCCCGCTCTACCCCGAAATGCGGGTGACCGAGTACCTCAAGTTCCGCAGCGGCTTGAAGGGTTTGGGTTGGCGCGAACGCCGCAAGCGGATGGATTACGTCCTCGAAAAATGCTGGCTGAAAGACGTCCAGCGCCAGCTCGTCGGCACGCTCTCGAAGGGCTACCGGCAGCGCGTCGGGCTGGCCGATGCGCTGCTCGCCGATCCGCCCGTGCTGATCCTCGATGAACCGACGGCCGGGCTCGACCCCACACAGATCCGCGAGACTCGCAAGCTGATCCGCGAACTCGGGCAAGAACACACGATGCTCCTCTCGACGCACATTCTGAGCGAAGTGGAGATGGCCGCGGACACGGTCATCATCATCTTCCAAGGGCAGGTCGTCGAGCACGGGAGTTTGGACGAAGTGCGGAAGAAGCACAAGAATCAGAACCTCGAAGACATCTTTGTCCGCCTGACCGGGCAAGAAGGCATTTAAGCCGGAAGGGTTCCCACGATGCGTCCGCTGTTCGCTCTCATCAAGCGCGAGTTCACCGCCTATTTCCTCTCGCCCGTGGCGTACGTCACGCTGGCCGTCTTCCTGCTCGTCACGGGGCACCTCTTCTATTTGGTGCTGACGGGCCTGACGAAACCGGGGTCCAGCGGCATCGAGTACCCGATGCAGGCGCTGCTGGGCGACGAGAAATTCTGGCTCGTCTTCTTGTTCATCCCGCCATTGTTGACGATGCGCCTGCTCGCCGAAGAGCGCGGCACCGGGACGCTCGAAAGCCTGCTGACGACGCCGATCCGCGATTGGCAAGTCGTCGCCGGCAAGTTCATCGGGGCCTGCCTGTTCTACTTCGTAC
>JAYVTJ010000367.1:0-2597 GCA_043774415.1 Fimbriiglobus sp.
CTGATCTTCCCGATGTGCGAGTGCGGCATCGTCGTCGTCATGCGCCGGCTGCTGCGCAAGGGTTTGCCGCTGTCGTGCTGCGTCGCCTACATGCTCGCGGGGCCGATCGTCAACGTCGTGGTTCTGCTCAGCACCTGGTACGCGTTCAAGGAGTACCAGGTCGGGCCGGACGGCGATTCCCTCGGGCCGCCGATGGTGCTCCTCCGCGCGGGCCTCGGCTACCTAGTCGCCTGCCTCACCGGGTTCGCGATCCACTTCGTCGAGAAGCGGAGCAAGACCCGGCTGATCACCGATTCCGCGATGCCCCCGCCGCCGGCGAAGCCCAAGCTCTCGCTGACCGTGGTCGAAGCGGAACCCGCCGCGAAGAAGAAGACCATCGGGGAGCGGCTGAACAACATCACGGCCGTGGCCCTGCACGACTTCATGGACATCATGGTCTTCCTGATTCTGGGTTCCGCACTCGCGGCCCTGATGCGGACGAACGAAGATTGGGTGAAAGCGTTCGAGCAGATGTCGATTTCGCAGCCGCTCGTGGCGATCCCCGCGATGATGGCGATGGCCGTGCTGCTCTGCCTCTGCAGCGAGGCGGACGCCTTCCTCGCGGCGAGTTTCAAGACCGCGAGCGTCTCGGCGAAACTCTCGTTCTTGGTCCTCGGGCCGATGCTCGACCTTAAACTGCTGCTCATGTACACGCGGGTTTTCCGCTGGAAGCTCATCTGCGCCATCGTCCCCTGCGTGGTGATCCAAGTCTTCGTCTACAGCGTCATCGTCCACCAGTTGTACAACCCCCTGCCGACCATCTCCGATGCGCCGGCCGCCGGAAAATGAACCGGATTCCAACCGCGAGGTGACGCCATGGATCACACCATCGACCCCGCCCTGCCCCACGGCGCCGGGCACGATCACGACCACGATCACGGCGGCCTCGGGGATTACTACCTCGAGCAGCTCCTCACCGTGTTCATCTGCGGGGCATTCGGAATCGTCGCGGTGCTCATGTACCAGTTCGACATGCTCAAGTTCCTCGTCGCGCCCAAATTCTTCGACTCGATCCTCGTCGGCGGGGTCGCGCTGCTCGCCGTCGTTGCGCTCCGGGGCGTGATCCTGTGGCGCTCCGTCGGCCAAGAACCGATCCACGATCACGCGCACGACCACGCCGGCCACAATCACGCGCCGGGCGAAGTCTGCGACGCTCCGGCGGAGGCGCAGGGCGATGCGGATCACAGCGCCGAGGATCACGCGCACGGCAACATCTACTGGCGGATCGTCGTGCTGGCCTTCCCCATCGTGCTCTTCATGATGGGCCTGCCGAACAAGACGTTCAGCGCGGATTACACCGAAGCGAAGCTCGGCAAAGAAGGACAGATCGGGAGCATCGGGGATGTCGCCGAGCGCGGCGGCGAAGCGACCTACGACTTCCAGAGCCTGAGCATCGCCGCGGCGTCCGACGACAAACGCCACGCGCTCGAGGGGACGCCGGCGAAGATCAAAGGGCAACTCCGGTTCATGTCCAGCCCGGACGAATTCGGGCTCTTCTACATGAAGATCACCTGCTGCGCCACCGACGCGGTTCCGCTCAAGGCCCGCATCAAAGTAGATCGGTCAAGTCTCGCCGATGCGTTCAAGACGAGCTTCAAGAGTCACGACTGGGTCGAAGTGAGCGGGACGATCCAGTTTGCCAAACTGGAGAACGGCGAATACCTCACGGTGCTGCGCGTGAAGGACGGTGCCGGTATCACGAAATCGGCGCCCGTTTACTGATCGGCTTCGGCGCGTACTTCCACGCGAGTGCCCCGAGCAGGATCCCGCCGCCCGCGATCGTCCAGATCGTGGGCGTTTCGCGTTCCGGGGCGACGAGGTAGGCCCAGATCGGGTTCAGCACCGGTTCCAGCAGCGTGATGATTCCCGCTTCCTGCGGGGTGACGCTGCGCAGGCCGCGCGCGAAGAGCCAGTAGGGCACCGCCATCTGGAGGGCTCCGAAGAGCGCGAGGAAGAGGAGCTGCGCGGCGCTCGGGGCGAGGAGCCACGGTTGAAACTCCGTCCAGCCGAAGCGCACTAGGACGACCGCCGCGATGCAGAACGAGCAGCCGAAGAGGTTCAGCACCATCAGCCCGGCCGGGCACTCGCCCTTCAAATGGCCCAGGAATAGCACGACCCCCGCGTAGGTCAATCCGCTGCCGGCGCCCATCAGCAGCACCGGGATGTCCAGGGCTTGCTCCTCGGGCGATCGGTTCCACGGCCAGTTGCCGAGGATGATGACGGCGGCGCCGACCATCGCGAGCGCGGTCGCCTGCCCGGCCCCGGCATCGGCCCGGTGGCCCAGCAGGTAGACGCCGAAAAGGTAGACCCAGGCGGGAGCGGTGTTCTGAAGCAGGATCGCGTTCGCGGAACTGCCGTAGCCGAGGGCCGAGAGGTAGAGGCCGCACATCACGCTGAAGCAGATGACCATGCCGATCATCGAGGGGCGGAAGCGGAAGGCGGAGCGGCGGACGAGCGGGATGAGTACGAGGCCCGCGAAGAGCGCCCGCCAGAATGCGATCTGGATCGGCGTGAGCGCCGGCTCGTTCATTTCGAGCGCCGTCGGCGCGGTGAGGACG
>JAYVTJ010000368.1:0-3485 GCA_043774415.1 Fimbriiglobus sp.
CGCCCCTCATCGGTGTCGAAGATTTCCACTTCGTACGTGTCCTGATCGATCCAATCGAGATCGATCGTCTGCGTGGCCGCCGGGATCGTCGCCACGGCCGTGGCCGTGAGCGTCGCCGTCCCACCGCCACCCGTGCCGGCGGCATCGTCGGAGTCGGAGTCGAAAACGCTGTCGGGGAATCCCACGGCACGATCCATCGTTCCGATGTCGATCTCGAAGAGTTGGCCGAGCGAAACCGTCGGCCCGAGCGAATAGCGCGGCGGGAGCAGCTTGTAAAGTGCTTGAACGATGACCGCAGGCCACATGCCATGGACGCGCTCCCACGAGCGGCGGCGGCCGAGCGAACCGTGGAAGTGATCGAGCAGGGGCATCGGCGCTCTCCTCGGGGGCTTCCGACAGTTTAGCCCCGGAGCGGACTCCGGGCGAGGACGGAATACTCCATCCCGTCCCGCCGCATTTCACTCCGGTAGACCAGCACTTCCTCCACCGGCGTCTGCCCCGCATTCCAGCTCAGGTGCCTCGGCAACTCGAGCGCCAGCAGGTTGGCGTCCGCTTCGCCGGCCGCGCGGCCGAGCGTGAGGTGGGGCGTGTAGCCGCGCTCTTCCTGACGATAGGCGCCCAGTTCGAGCAGCGGTCCTTCGATGGCCGCATGCAGGCGCACCAGCGCTTCGGCGCCTTCGGTGATGCCGCCCCAGAGCACCTTCGGCCGACGCGGCGTCGGGAACGCGCCCACCCCGCCCACGCGGAGGATGAACGGCGCTTCCGCCGCCGCCGCCTTCGCCGCGATGCGGCAGGCGTTCACCATGTCGGCGTCGCCGATTTCCCCGAGGAAGAGCAGCGTGACGTGGAGGTTCTCGGGTTCGACCCACTTCACATCGGCGCCGCTGCGGGCGAGCGTCTGCTGCATCAGTTTCGCCGCGGCGCGGATGCCCTCGCCGACGGCGACGCCGATGAACGTGCGGGTGCGGGCCATCGTCGATCTCCTGCGGTTTCGGCCTTCGCTTCGCTCCGGAACGTGATACGTTTTGAGGCATGGAGTACCAAGAACTCGGCCGCACCGGCCTCCGCGTTTCGCGGCTCTCACTGGGCGGTGCCCAATTCGGCCAGCAGTACGGGCCACTCTCGGTGCCTCAGGCCGCCGAGGTCGTCGGCGCCGCCGTCGACGCCGGGGTGAACCTGATCGACACCTCCGCCTTCTACGGCACCGGCACGTCGGAAGCGATCCTCGGCGAAGTGCTCGCGGGCGGACTGCGGGAACGGGTCTCCATCTGCACCAAAGCGGGCCGACTCGACCGCGATCGATTCGACTTCAGCGCGAAAGGCATGCGCGATTGCTTCGAAGGATCGCTCCGCCGGTTGCGCACCGACCGCGTCGAAATCCTCCTGGCCCACGACATCGAATACGCCGACGACTTCGAACGAGTCTTCGACGAGACCGCCGAAATCCTCCACAAGCTCAAAGCCGAAGGCAAGTGCCGCTTCATCGGCATGTCGTGCCTGCCGCTGGGCCTGCTGGCGCAGGCCATCGAGCGCTGCAATCTCGACGTCGTCATCTCGTATTGCCACTTCAATTTGCAGGACGCGACGCTGCTGACCGAACTGATCCCCATCGCAAATCGGCAAGGTGTCGGCGTGCTGAACGCCAGCCCGCTCAACATGGGACTGCTGACGAATCAGGGTCCGCAGCCCTGGCACCCCGCCGCCGACGCCATCAAGACCGCTTGCCGGAGCGCCGCGGAGTTCTGCCGGTCGAAGGGGGCCGACATCAGCGTGTTGGGGATGAAGTACTGCCTCGCGGAAACGGCGATCCCGAGCACGATTTCGGGAGCGGCGACGCGGGCCGAACTCGAAACGAACCTCCGGGCACTGGCGACCCTCCCTGATCCGGAACTGCTCGCCGGAGTGAAGGCGATCCTCGATCCCGTGCGCGACCGGACGTGGCCGGGCGGCAACTGGAACGCGTAAGATGACTCCGGGTGTTCGCACGTGGGGAGAGAAACGATGGCATTCCAGCAGTTCGCTTTTCCACAGGTCATCGCCGACTTGGGGCTTTCGTTCACCGACGCAAATTTGTTCCCCGAGGTGCCCGACGAAGAAGTCTCGGCCGAGTTCGACGCGGCGATTCGAGACGGAGCTTGGCTGTCGAGTGCGATCGACACGGAAAAGGCGCGCTCGGAATTCGTGATCGCGCCCATCCTGCTGGAACTGCGGCGCCGTCACTTGCGGACGTTCGCCATTTTCTCGGGTGTGGAAATGGTGGCCGATGCCAACCGGGGCTTGAACGGAGTGTGCGATTTTCTGCTGACAAAATCTCTGCGCCAGCACGTTTTTTCGACGCCGATCGTCACGATCGTCGAAGCCAAGAACGACAATTTGCGCGGAGGCTTGGGCCAGTGCATCGCCTCGATGTTCGCCGCGAAAATGTTGAACGACGCGGAAGGGAATACCTTGCCCGCCATCTACGGTGTCGTCTCCAGCGGAACCCTCTGGAAATTTCTGAAGCTGTCCGATACGACCGTGACGATCGATTTGATGGAATACCAGCTCCACGAACTCGGCAAGATCCTCGCGATCCTCGGATCGATCGTGACCTCCTTCCGAGCCTGATCGGGAACTTCGACCATGCCCCGTGCATCCGCATTGTTCTTCGCGCTGTTCTCAATTTCGACCGCATCCGCCGCGGCGCTGCCGGAGCCGCTGAGCTACGCCAAGCCCACCCCCGGCGGACAGTTCGTCCTCGTCGTTTTCGGTTCCGCGGAGGCCGAAAAGAACCTGAACGGCGGCGACAACAAGCGCCACTCTGCGGCCGTGCGGGCGAAATACGCCGTGCCCGGACTGTACCGCGCCACCGACGACGAGCATCCGCCGCTGGTCTACGCTCTCGCCGGCTATGCCCCCGATGAAAACGTCTATCTCACGGCCGACGGCCGCACGGTCGTCCGCATCGAGGGGGATTGGTGGCGGACGAAGGCCTATCCCGTCGGGCAGCGGCTTTCGGCCGAAGTCGAACAGAAGCAGCTCGATGCCCCGGCCATCAGTTTTTTTCGCGATGGCAAATTGATGAAGAGTTACCCGCTGAGGGATCTCGTGACCGATGCCGCGGCGATCTCGCATTCGCCCGAGCACATCCTCTGGCACGGCGGCGCCGTCCTGCGCGAGGATACCGGATTGTTCCTGCTCGACATGCAGGACACGAACCGCATCACATTCGACACCCGCACGGGCGAGGTCTCGTCGAAGGAGAAACTCGGCTTCGGCAGCCGGCTCGGCCAGACGATGATTTCGGTGACGCTCGGCCTGGTGGTGCTGCTCGGACTCGCATGGGGGGCTTATGCATTCCTGAGACTGAGGACGCGCCGGGCGTCGGGAGGCGTTCCCCTTTCGCCGACGCCGTCCGCATCTTAGGATGACCGCACGCGCCCGTAGCTCAACTGGATAGAGCAGTCGCCTTCTAAGCGACAGGTTGTGAGTTCGAGCCTCACCGG
>JAYVTJ010000369.1:0-2964 GCA_043774415.1 Fimbriiglobus sp.
TGGCCAGTGCAACGGCGGCAACTGCCCCGGCGGCGGCTCCCCCGGCCCGGCGAGCGGCGATCAGCCGAGCACCCCGGCCAACAGCAGCACCCTCCCTCAGGGCGGCAAGAAGGACGGAAACGTCGATTCGAAGACACTCAAGAATCTGGCCGAAGTCTGGGGCAAGCTCCCCCCGTCGGAGCGCCAGAAGGCCGTCCAAGAAATCACCAAGGATCTCCCGGCCAAGCACAAGCCGATGATCGAAGAGTACTTCAAGTCGCTCAACCGGATGAACGGTTTCGACAAGTGATGTGACCGCTACGCGGAGCGGCTGTCGTCCTAAACGGCGGCCGCCGCTTTTGCGTTTTCCGCTCCCCTCCGTTCCCACGACGGTCTGCCGCACACCATGACGAACCTCCTCCGCTCGACCGTCGCACTCCTGGTCGCCTTCGGAGCGGCGTCGCTCCTCCGGGCCGCGGAGATCGTCCCGCTCTCCGGCAAGCCGGTGCGCGGCACCGTCGTCGGGGTCGATGCCCAGTTCGTCACGTTCAAAGATGAAGCCAGCGCCGAATTGAAAGTGCCGATCAAGGAGATGTCTTCCATCGAACTCGGCGCCAAAGTGCCGGTCCTCGGCGACAAGCCCTACGACGAAATCGAACTCACCGATGGCTCGCTCTTCCGCACCGCGCCCGGCACCGCCAAGTTCAAACTGGACAAGGTGGAACCCGGCTCGCTCGCCGGCCCGGAGGGCGCAATCGCCCCGACCATCGTGACGCCGCTCAACTCGATGTTCGTGCTGCTGCGCGACGCCCACAAGCCGGCGACGCGCACCGAGTGGAAGAAGCTCATGGGCACGCGCGGCAAGCGCGACCTGTTCGTGCTCCGCGAGAAGCGCGAAACCGGCGAAATCCTCCAGCAGAGCGAAGGCACCCTCCTCACCGGCAACGCCGAGGGGGATCGGGTGATCTTCGAGTTGACCAGCGGCGAAAAGGCCGACTACGGTCTCTCCCGGGCCACCGGCGGCATCGTCTTCAACCAGGCGCCGCGCGCCGTGGTCCTGCCGACCGTCTGCAAGGTCATGGATGTCTTCGGCAACGTCATCATCGCTGCCTCCGTCGAGTTCGCCGGCAGCGGCCTGAAGGTCAAGTCGGTCAGCGGCGCCGCGGTCGAGTACAAGGCGCTCGCCTCGGTCGCCCGGCTCGATTTCAGCCAAGGGAACTTGGCCTACCTCTCCGAAATGGATGCCGACGTCGAAGCGCCGAAAGCCGTCGAGGGCGAGCCTTTCTTCACCTACTCGAAGAACAAGACCGCGATGGGCCTCCCGCTGCGGCTCGACGGCAAGACCTACCCGAAGGGCTTGTGGATCTACCCCGACACGACGCTCCGGTACAAGCTCGGCGGCGAGTACAAGACCTTCCGCGTCGTCATCGGCGTGGATGAGACGGTGCAGATTGCGTCGAGCGAAGTGAAGGTCGTCATCGAGGGGGACGGCAGCGTCCTCTTCAGCAAGATCGTGAAGCGCACCGACAAGCCGGTCGAGCAGACATTCAACGTCAAGGATGTGAAGGAACTCAAGATCACCGTGGAGCGGCAGTCGCTCTACGCCGGCAACCAGATCGACCTCGGCGACGCCCGCCTCCAGAAATGACACCCGAGATCACCATGACGACCCGCAATATCTTCGGCCGCTCGGGCCTCCTGTTCGCCGGTACGGCCGGTGCTCTCGCCCTGGGTCTCGCGGCTCTGACCCCGGCGACGCAAGCCCAAGTGCCCGCGATCGTGAAGACCGCCGAAGCCGAGCGCATCGCCACCATCGACAAGGTGAAGCCGGCGGTCGCGGCCGTCTGCTTCTACGGCGGCAAGGTCTGCGGCTCGGGCGTCGTCATCAGCGACGACGGCCTCTGCCTCACGAACTTCCACGTCGTCCAGCCGACCGGCCCCGTCATGCAGTGCGGCCTCGCCGACGGCAAGCTCTACGACACCGTCCTCCTCGGCACCGACAAAGTCGGCGACGTCGCCCTCGTGAAGCTGCTCCCCAAAAAGCCCGGCAAGAAGTTCCCGTTCGTGAAGCTCGGCGACAGCGACACCGTGAAGGCCGGCGACTGGTCGCTCGCCATGGGCAATCCGTTCGGCCTCGCCATCGACTTCAATCCGACCGTCACCTTCGGCCTCGTGTCGGGCGTCAATCGCTACCAGCCGCCCGAAGGGAAGGGCACCCTCGAATACACCGACTGCATCCAGATCGACACCTCGATCAACCCCGGCAACTCGGGCGGGCCGCTCTTCGACATGAAGGGCGAACTCATCGGCATCAACGGCCGGGGGTCGTTCGACAAGCGCGGCCGGGTGAACTCGGGCGTCGGCTACGCCATCAGCATCAACCAGATCAAGAACTTCCTCGGCCACCTGAAGGCCGGGATCGATACCGACCACGCCACGCTCGGGGCCAGCTTCAGCACCGACGCCGAGGAGGGGGATCTGAGCAAGATCTTCGTGAACTCCATGCTGGACGAATCGGACGCCTTCCGCCGCGGGCTGAAGCCGCAGGATCAGCTCGTCGCATTCGCGGGCCGGGCGACCACCAGCACGAACCAGTACAAGAATATCTTGGGCATCTACCCGAAGGAGTGGCGGTTGCCGCTGCGGTACCGCCGCGGCACGACCTCGAAGGAGATGCTCGTGCGGCTCATGGGGAACATGGATCAGGTGAAGGAGAAGGAGCCTCAGCCGGGCGATCCGAAGCCCGGCCCCGGCCAGCCGCCCGGCCCGCCGCCCGATCCGGGCGCGGAGAAAGCCAAGCTGTCGCCGGCCTTCAAGATGTACCAGGCTAAGAAGGGCTTCGCCAACTTCTACATCAACACGCAGGCCCAAGAGGTTTTCCTCGCCGACATCAAGAAGAGCTACGGCGACTTCTCGAAGCTCACGGGCGACTGGACGCTCGACGGCAGTGTGCAGCTCGCGGATCGCTCCGGTCAACTCAAGATG
>JAYVTJ010000370.1:0-4409 GCA_043774415.1 Fimbriiglobus sp.
CTCTCCGAAGGCGTCTTCCTGATGGCGCTCGTCACCAAGCGGATTCTGGAATCCAACACCGCGTGCTTGCAGTTGTTCGGCTACAGCGACCGAGAAATCACCGCACTGACCATGTACGATCTGGTCGCGCATGACCGCGCCAGCGTGGATGAGAATATTGATCGCGCCACCCACTCAGCACAGCGGCACGTCGTCGGCCGGCGGAAGTACCGGCACAAAACCGGGCGGATCCTCGATGTCGATGTGAGCGCGAGCGCGGTGTCCCACGCTGGGAAGACCGTACTGAGCGTCGTCGTCCGCGATGCCGGGGAGCAGCAGAAGTACGAGGATTGCCTGCTGGGGTACCAGTCGGAACTCGAACGGGCCAACTTCAAACTCCAGGCCCTGTCCGTCACCGACGGCCTGACGGGCATCCGCAACCGGGCGGCGTTCGACGCGGCGCTCGCGGAGGCATTCGACCGGAGCGGCCGGCAGGGCAGCGCACTGTCGCTGCTGCTGATCGACGTCGATCACTTCAAGAGCTTCAACGATTCCTTCGGGCACCTCGTCGGCGACGATGTCCTGCGGGCGGTGGCGCAGGCGCTGCAGGACACGGTCCGCACGACCGACTTCCTCGCCCGCTACGGCGGCGAAGAATTCGCGGTGATCCTGCCCGATACGGACACGGACGGGGCGATGATGCTTGCCGAACGCTGCCGGCGGGCCATCGCCGCTACTGCGTGGCAAACTCGGGCGGTGACGATCAGCGTCGGGGTCTCGACGCTCACCGCCTCAACGACGGACGGCGAGAGCCTCGTCCGGGAAGCGGACGATGCTCTTTATCGCTCGAAGGAACTGGGCCGCAACCGAGTGCTGCACGGCAGCGGTACAGTTGCCCTGCAACTGACGCGGCGGTGATCTACTTCTTCCCGAGGCAGTAGACCGCACCCTTCTCGGTGCCGACGACGATGCAGTCGGGGCCGACGCCGACGGAGCCGGTGATCGAACTGCCGAGGGTGAGTTCCTGGATCATCTTGCCGGTCTTGAGATCGAGGACGTAGAACTCGGCCGTGCTCGACTGGCAACCGATGTAGACGCGGTCGCCGACGATCACGGGCGACGCATCGACCGACGCTTCGGCGACGAAGTTCCACGCTTCTTTTCCGGTCACACGATCGATCGCGTAGATCTTCTTATCCCGGCTCGCGGTGACAACGAGATCGCCAGACACCGCCGCGGACGCGTAGAACGGCTGCGCCCGCCGCGGCTCGAAGAGCCACGCTTTCTTGCGCGCCTTCAAATCGATGGCGATCACCTGATTCGTCATCAGCCCGACAAACGCCGCATCTTTCGACACGGCCGCAGTCGCAGCGGCTTGGCCGCCGAGATCGACGTTCCAGAGTTCTTTGCCGGTGCCGATGTCGACCGCGTGCAGGACGCTGTCGCACCCCGCCACAAAAGTCGTGCCATCGACAACGGCCGGCGAACCGTTCACCGGGCCTTCGATGGCGAACTCCCAGCTCTTCTTCCCCTCGGCCGTGAGGCAGTAGAGCTTCGAGTCGTGCGAGCCGAAGAGGATGCTCTCCTTGTGGAAGTTTGCACCCGATGTGATCTCACCGTCGGTGGCGAACTTCCAGAGCGGCTTGCCGGTGGCGAGTTCGACGCCGTGGGCCGTCCCGTCCGAATCGCCGACGACGATGAGCTTCCCGTTCACCGCGGGGGACGCTTTCATCGGCCCGAGCTTGACCTTCCACTTCTCTTTGCCGGTGAGCAAGTCGACGGCGTAAAGGTGCTTGTCGAGCGAAGCGATGTAGACGATGCCGCCGACGATGGCGGGCGCCCCTTCGACGGAGTCGCCGGTCTTGAAATTCCAGCGAGTTTCGAGCTTGTCGGGAAGCTTGGCCGCGCCGGTGCCGGTCATCGTGGCGTCGCCGCGGAAGACGGGCCAATCGCCCGCCGACACCGGCAGCAGTGCGAAGAGGGCGAGCAGGAAGGCCGAGAGCGATCGGGTCATGGTGTCACCAAGCGGCTCGGTAAATGGAAAGGATCTCGGATTCGCCGACGGGGCGGGGGTTGAAGCGGGCCGTCCACTGCTCGTTCGCTTCCACGGCCATGAGCCCGAGAATACTCTCGCTGATCCCGCACTCTTGCAGCGTCGCCGGCAATTCGGCGGCCCGCACCATCGCGGCGACGCGGCGGGCGAGCGCCTCTGCATCGGATGCGAGCTGCCGATAGAGTTCGCCGACGGCGGGTGCGTTGAAGCGGATGACGTGCGGCAGCAGGATGCCGATGGCGGTGCCGTGCGTGAGGCCGTAGTGGGCCGTGAGCGGGTTGGCGCAACTGTGGCAGACGCCGAGCATCGCCGCTTCGATGGCCATGCCGGCGAAGTGCGCCCCGATCTGCATCTCGGCGCGGGCCGCGAGGTTCTCGGGTTCGCGCAGCACGGTCTCGAAATTCGGTTCGAGGTGCCGCCAAGCGGCGAGGGAGTAGACTCGCGAGAATGGGTTCGCCTTCGTGCAGACCAGCGATTCGACCGCGTGGGCCACGGCGTCGATGCCCGTCACGGCTGTCACCATCTTCGGCTGCGACAGCGTGAGTTCGGGATCGAGGATCGAGACGCGGAATGCGGCCTTCTTGTCGCCGCAGGCCATCTTCAGGTGCGACGACGCATCGGTGATCAGCGCGTAGCTCTGGGCCTCGCTCCCGGTGCCCGAAGTGGTCGGGATGCCGACCGAAGGCAGCATCGGTTTCGACGCTTTGCCGTGCCCTTTATAGTCGGCCATCTTCCCGCCGTTGGTCAGCAGGAAGTTGATCCCCTTCGCGCAGTCCAGACTGGACCCGCCCCCCACGGCGACGATGCAGTCGATAGCGGCGGTGCGGGCCACGGCGACGCCGGCGATCACTTCGAGTTCGGTCGGGTTCTCCTTCACGCCGTCGAACGTCGTCACGGCGACGCCCGCATCGCCCATCGAGCGTTCGGCGCTCTGCGGATGCCCCGTCTGTTCGAGGCCGGGATCGGTGACGAGAAGGGCGCGCGAGCAACCCAAGCCGCGCACGACTTCCCCCAGCCGGGCGACTGCGCCGGGGGCGGAGATCACGCGGCCGAGCGGCTCGTACTCAGCGGCCTGCCAGGGCGAGGGCCCGCTGCTTGTAGAGGTGCGTGAAAAGGTTCCCTTCATGCGGCTGATCCCAAGTCAATCGGTTCGTCGGCAAAGCCCCGATGTTCAGCCGCTCGATGTGCGGGCAGGCCATCGCTTCGGCGATGAAGGCCGGGTCTCGGGAGAAGACGCTGGCGGCGAGGGTGTAGCCGATGCGCTTCAGCACCTCGGCCTGCGGACATTCTACGACCGCCGCATAGGGGAAGAGGAACTCCTTGTTCGCCAGCGGGTGCTCCGATGTCGCGCAGCGCATCACCGTCGGCAGCAGGTAGGCGATGCGGCCCTCCTTCACGAGGCGCGGGCCGCCGCGGTACTTCGCCGTCACATCGGTCGCCCCGGGCGTTTTCAGGCTGTCTTCGAGCATGTTGTCGATCGCTTCGGCGACCTCCGGCTTGGCGAACGCGGAGATCTCGCAATCGGGGTCATCGTAGGCGCGCGGCTTCATGGTCGCGAAGCGCTTGGCGAGAGCGTCGGCGATCTTGTCCCCATTGCGCGGAGTGTAGATGGCCGAGGCGTTCACGCAGGCACGACCGCCGTTGGCCGCGACCGATTCGACCATCAGATCGAGGTACTTCTCGTAGTTGTCGGCTTCGTCTTCGCCGAAGAGAATCTTGCTGTAGCCGGTACCGTGGATCTCGACGCGGTGGTCGTTCTTGTACGGGGCCATCGTGCGGTCGTCGCCGAAGGCCATGCTGCGGCCACACAGACGGAGGATGTCGGCGGCGCCGGCGTGATCGGTCGGGAGGAATCCGAGGACCGAAGCCGGGATGCCAGCTTTGAGGAATGCTTGCAGCACGCGGAACGGGGTCCACGGTTCTTCGCGGCCCGGCTTCAGCAGCAGCGGCACCTTCAATGCCAGAGTCGGCACCCAGAGCGAGTGGACGCCGGGAGAGTTCGAAGGGAGAACGGCACCGAACACGTCCGTCGTCGGGTAGAAGGCCTGCATCCGCCCGGCCTTCTGCGAGTAGCCCGTGTCGAGCGCTTCGAGGTCGAGTCCGCGCGAGAGTCCGCCGATGACTTCTTCGATGTTTTCGAGGACGTAGTGGACCTTCAACGCGTTCCGCTTGCAGAAGACCATCGGGCTGCCAGTGGTCGCCGAAAGGTTGCGCACGTAGTCGTCGAAGGAGAGTTCCGCATCGCCGCAGGGGAGCGTCGCATTGACGAAGTGGTCTGCGGCTTTCTTATACATCGCGAGTATGTCGCGGATGGGGATGGCGTGGAGTTCGCGGTGGGCGCGCTCCATGCCGCCGACATCGCGGGCGATCTGACTGC
>JAYVTJ010000371.1:0-4744 GCA_043774415.1 Fimbriiglobus sp.
GCTCGTGCCCGACCTCTACGCCCGGATCAGTCTATTCGGAGCGGACGACAAAGTGATCGCCCACCTCGGCGACGATCCGGTCTGGCTAAAGAAAGTGCAGGCGGAGAACATCCGGGCGAAGCCGAAGGAGTGGGTCGACGGGAAGTTCGTCCACCCGCACGACGCGGCCTTCGACAAGGATGGCAACATTTTCGTGGTGGAATGGGTCTCGACCGGCCGCGTGACGCTGCTGAAAAAAGTGGGCTGAGAAGCGGGATCGACCACAGAGGAAACCGGAGATTTTCACCGCAGAGAATGAAGAGGACTTGGAGTAGTTGCGAAGTGAGCGGAGGCCACTCGTTTCAATCCGATCTTCTCCGCGTCCTCTTCATTCTCTGCGGTGAAAATCTCCGGTCTTCTCGGCTTCCTTTGTGCGAATGTTGATCTTGCTGATCCAACCTCATCGCGAAGCGCGCTGCACCGGCAGCGTGAAGTCAACCGTGTGGAGTTCCCCCGCCATGAACTCGACCTTGCGCTCCTCGAATTCGGGCTGCCCATCATGGCTCCATTCGGCCCGCAGCGTGTAGCTGTAGAGGTCGCCCTTCTTCAGCACCGCCGTCGTGAACTCGCGGACAGTTTCGGTGCGATCGTTCTTACGCTTATCGACGAAGAGCGTCGCACCGGCAGGCAATTTCACCGTGATCTTCGCGCGGTCCGTCACCGGCATCGGCGGGGGGATCACGGTGCCGTTGCCCAGGGGCGGCAGCGCTTGGGCTTTGCTGCCCGTCGGCGTGCCCTGCGGCAGCACGACCGGCGGGATCGCAGGGATCATCGGCAGACCCAGCGCCGGTTTCTCGGCGATGAGATCGGGCAGGTTCATCGGCACGCTCTTGGCCGTCTGTTCGCCGAATTCCAGCTCCTTCGTCTCGCCGGCGCGGATTGTGACTTTCTTCGTCCGGGAGATCACTTCGCCATCGCGGATGTATTCGACGCGGAGGTTGTAGACCGCATCGCGGTTCGCAGGAAGGGGCGGGGTCACGAAGCGGCGCACTTCGGTCTTCAGCGACAGTTGCCGGCCTTCGGCATAGAGCTTGGCGTCTTCGGGGAGTCGCACGAGGACGACGCCGCGGGCGCTGTCGTCGATCACGGTCGGGCGGTAGGTATCCCGTTCGCTCGGCACCGACATCGGCGGCGAGAAGGGCACGGTGTCGAAGCCGCCGCCGGGGATGATCGAGGGCGAACCGCCGGGATAACTCGGGATGCTTCCGCCGAAGCACCCGCTGCCGTAGCTCGAGTTGGACGGGATCGGCTGGGCGTAGTCGCCGGGGTAGGGGATGCTCATCGGGGCGAAGTTGCCGCTGCCCATGCAGGAGGAGCCGAAGCACGACGCCGAGCCGTTGCACGATGAACCGGAGTCGCGCCGGCTCCCGTTGCAACTGCTGCCGTGACAGGTCGAGGCGGCGCTGCGGCCATTGCAACTGCTGCCGTGGCACGATCCGCCGCAGCAGGAGCCGCGTTCGCCGAGGAAGCTGTTGAAGAACGACATGATGCGGCCGTGGAACAAGCCACCGCCGCAGCAGCCGCTGCAATTCTTGGTGTCGGATTCCGAGCGGCTGTCGGCGTGGCAGCCGCTGCCGCCGGCGAGGTCGCGGAAGAATCCGTTGGCCTGGGTCGCGTCGGGCGCGGTTGTCAGCGCCGCCATCATCACGAGCGTGTACATTGAGGGTTGTCCTTCCAGTCGGTGAAGCCGGCCGTCGGATTCGACAAGCTGGGCAACATGGGCCGATGTTGAGGGAAGGGTAAGCGCGCCGATCCGGCGCGTCAAAAGGATTCGAAGTAAAAAGTACAATGCGGAATCGGAGCTAGGGTTCGGCTCCCGCAATGATGATACCGCGGTTATAGATGGCACAACCGGCGTGGGAATGTGGGCAATCTGTACGGATTCTAACGGGGCACTCGATGTCGCAGCGCAATCTCGCTTGGATGCTCGTCGTGCCCGCGCTCGTCCTGCTCGGGGCGATGATCTCCGCGACGGCCCCGCCCCCGGAGAAGGACTACAAGCTCGTCCGCACCGTCGTCGATGTGATGGCCGAGGTCGATAAGAACTACGTCCGCGAACTCACGGACGACGAGAAGAAGAAGCTCATCGAGGACATGATCCAGGGCGGCCTCGGCCGGCTCGATCCGCACAGCACCTACTTCAACGAAGAGGATTACCACCAGTTCACCACCGAGACCGAAGGCAAGTTCGGTGGCATCGGGGCCTACCTGACGCTCCACCCGCAGCTCCAAATCCTGATGATCGAATCGCCGATGGTCGGCACGCCGGCGTTCCGGGCCAACCTGCAATCGGGCGATCTCATTTACAAGATCGACGACAAATCGACCGAGAATCTGCGCGTCGATGAAGCCCGGGTTCACATCAAGGGTGCGGCCGGGACCAAGGTCGTGCTGACGGTTCTCCGCCTCGGCACGCAGAAACTCGAAGAGGTGCCGCTGGTCCGCGAGGACATCAAGATTCTCGCCGTGCGCGGTTTCGCCCGCGATCCCGAGTCCCCGGAGAAGTGGGACTACTTCGCCGACCGGGAGAACAAGATCGCCATCATCCGCCTTTCGGCGTTCAACGAGCACACCGGCGACGAGGTGAAGGCCGCGCTGACGGAAGCCGACAAAGCCGGGGCCAAAGCGATCGTGCTCGACATGCGGAACAACCCTGGTGGGCTGCTGAGCCAAGCGATCAAGGTCTCCGATTTGTTCCTGAGCGCGGGCAAGATCGTCTCGACAAAGGACCGCACCGGCACCGGCCGGAATTGGGAGGCCGCGAATGACCACAGCGCATTCGAGTCGGCGCGCGAACGGCCGATGGCCGTGCTCGTGAACTCGGACAGTGCCAGCGCCAGCGAGATCGTCGCCGCGGCACTGCAGGATAATGGCCGCGCCGCGATTGTCGGCGAGCGGAGTTACGGCAAGGGGAGCGTGCAGAAGATCTTCGAACTGTCCGATCGCAAGACGGCCGTGAAACTCACGGCGGAAGTCTGGCTGACGCCGAACGGGAAGAACATCCACCGCTGGCCGACGTCGAAGGTGACCGACGAATGGGGTGTCCGACCGGACGAAGGTTTGGAAGTGAAGTTGACGATTGAGGAGCGCCGCCAACACATTCTGCACGTCAACCAGCTCGACAAGCTCAAGCCGAAAGGCGAGGCACCGAAACCCGGCCCGGACGAGTTCAAGCTCGACCCGAACTGCAAGGACAAGCCGCTGGAGAAGGCGCTCGAACACTTGCGGAAAAAGCTGGTGGGGGGGCCGGAACGGAAGCCGTCGTGATCAAAACTATTCGGGGTCGGCGGACTTCTGCCGCAAGTCGACGCGGCCCGCGGTTCACTTCGCCGTGACTTGGACAAAGGAGCTTGTGCCAATTTTCTGGAAACAGCTTCGTCGAAACAGAGTTCTGAAATGAAAGAGCCCTCCGACGTTCTAGTCGGAGGGCTCTTTTTGAAAAAAAAGTCGGGCTGGCGGGATTTGAACCCACGACCTCTTGCACCCCAAGCTACGGGCATACCCTCCAAACGCCTGAAAATATAGGCGATTTGACGACCCGCTGCGAAACCCCCAACGAAAACCCCACCTCGAAGCCCGAAACGACACCGGCGCCCGTCGCTGCGCTCGCCTCGATCTTGGCTCAACTCGCCGCGCTTCCGGCCGATCAACGCGCGGCCTTGGCCGCGATTCTGGCCGCGCCGGTGCCAGTAGCGTCCGCTCGACGTGTCCTTTCCGACCGCTGCCCCCTCGATGACCTGAGAGAGAAGGAAGGGGGTACTTGACCTCCGCCAAATGTCGGGTCCTTCCGGCCGGAGCCGGAGCCGCAGCACCTCACGGGGTGTGGTGGGTGAATAGACACACTTGGTTGCCCCGAACGAAAGTGCTCTCAATTCCTTACGCCTTACTGCGCCGGCTGTCAGCGGCGTGCGCCGCGTCGATCCGCTGGGGGTGGTAGGGGGTTAGGTGGGCTGATCCGCGGGAAGGGACGCTAGCGACTCCGCGGCGGCGTCGGAGCACGGCATAATCGAACACGCTTCGAGCATCAGGATTTCGTCAATCGCTCCGCTCAGCCGAATATCCTCGGCCTTGCTCTCGGTCGTCGCAACGTCGATCAGCGTGAGCCGCTTACCCTGCCACGACCAAATTTGCCGGGCTTCTTTCAGGCAGACCTCCATGCCCTGATGCCACTGGTAGAGGCCAAAAACGCACCCTTGGTTCCGGCTTCGGACGATCACGGGTTGATCCAGAGTCGGCATGAAGTCCTCGTGGTAAATGGCCTTTGGAAGAGTAACGACGTCGCAGTCGTCGTTACCGTAGCCGCGAATGTGGCCGTGGCTACGGCCGTTGCCGTCGCCGTATCCACAGCCGTGGCCGTCGCCGTATCCGTCGCCGCAGCCGTGGCCGTCGCCGTATCCGTCGCCGCGGCCGTCGCCGTGGCCGGCGCCGTCGCTGTGTCCCCCGCTGTATCCGGTGCCACCGGCGTGGCCACCGCCATGGCCATAACCCTCGCCGCGGCCGTCGCCATGGCCGTCGCCGGCGCCATGGCCGTCCCCGTGGCCGTCGCCGTCTAATGCCTGCGGCCATTCTCCCTTGCGGAGCCTGTACATAAGCAGTTGGGCGTTGACACCGTACGCTCGCTCTTCGAGCCAATCCGCAGAGATGCCTAACGGAATAGGTCGCTGGAACGTTCGCAGGATTTCCGCTTGCAGAGCTAGCATAAGGG
>JAYVTJ010000372.1:0-7162 GCA_043774415.1 Fimbriiglobus sp.
GCAGCAGCTCGTCGGCGACTTGAACCGGCTCTACAAGTCGGAACCGGCGCTGCACGAACTCGATACGCAGCCGGGCGGCTTCGAGTGGATCGACGCGAGCGATGTGCAGGCGAGCGTCTACAGCTTCCTGCGGAAACCGAAGGCCGGGGAAGATCGCATTTTATGCATCCAGAATTTCACGCCGGTCGCCAGAAGTGGCTACCGCATCGGCGTGCCGGGGCCGGGCTATTGGAAGGAAGTGCTCAACACGGATGCGGCGGCCTACTGGGGTGGCAATATCGGCAACAGCGGCGGCTTGCAGGCCGAAGCGGTGCCCTACCACGGACAACCCTATTCGCTCGTCGTGACGCTGCCGCCGCTGGCGGGGGTCTTCTTCAAGGGGAGCGTGTTACCCCGCATCGCGGCCAAGCCGAGTGAGGCATGAGCGACGTCGCGGAGATCGAAGCGAATCTGCGGGCGGTCGAGTCGGGCTGGCGGTTCGTGCGGTCGCGCGACTTCGCCCGAGTGCTCAGCTGGCTCCGCGATCGCGGTGACCGCGTGCCGCCGGATCGGGATCGAGCCCTCGCGATTTCTCGGGTCGAAGCCGAGGAGAGCGGCTGCTTTCCGCGCGATGCTTTCGCCGATACTCCCGCGAATCTCGTGCTGGCCACTTCGCCGTTCGATAGCGGCATCTCAAATCTCCCCGTTCAAAAGCAACTGACGCACTACTGGCGATGTCTCTATGCGAACTGCCTGCCCACCGCGAAAGCGGGTGCCGTTTGGCAATCGCTGCCGCGCGTTCTCCGGCGCGATGCGGAAGCGGTACTGAAGGCAACTGATGCTGTGGCATCGGATGCGACCGATTCGGAACTCGCGGCGGCGTTCGCCGTCGATCTGCTAACGCATGCTCGCTTTGCACCTGATGACTTGGAATACCGCTATCCGGGCTTCACCGACATCGGCGGATTGCGGAAGCGGCTGTGTGAAGGGTTCGACGAAGCTGAGGTATTCGAATCGACGCGGCCCGCCGGTGCAGGGGAACCACTTGTTCCAGTCACAGAATCGGAGGATGCTCCGCTTCAGCGCATTGCCGATCCCTCGGCCGCGCGGTCTGCCGAGGACGCGCGGAGCCGGGGCAACTCCGCCCGCGCCGCGATCCTCTTCACCGCGGCGGGCAACACCGCCGCCGCCGAGGATGCCGTGCGGACCGGCCTCGTCGAACGGCTCGCCCCGATCTTGGATTGGAACGCGGCCCGACAAACCGAGTGGCTCCGCGCATTGCAATCGCTACTCGCGCCGGCGACCGACGGCCGTTGGTCGGCCCCCGCCAAATCGCTTTACGATCTCCAGAAGATCGCTGTCGATTTGGGCGGCGACCTCTACGCGGTCGATCCGTGGGGCTGGCTCGGCAGCTTCGGTCGGTGGCCCGTTGTGCGGAAGCTGACGCTCTCGCGATTGGCGCTCGTACAACGGCGCCTGCTGAAAGTGCGGAAGCATCTCCTCCAGTCCCATTCGACAGCCGCCCCAACTACCGTCGCAATCCGTCTCCTCGAAGCGGAAATCCATGCGGCCGAACTCGCCCTGCGCGAAGCGTTCGGACCGATTCTCGAACGCGTCCTCCGCGAAGTCGGCTTCGTGCCCGCGAATGTCGTCGAAGAGATCGCCCTGAAGAAAATCGTGGCGGAACTCCTCGATGCGACTGCGGCCAACGGCCACATCCGCCTCGGCGACCTCCGCGACACGCTCGCCCGCAATCGCCTCAAGATGCTCGACCTCGCCGGGCCGGGGCAGTTCTTCCGCGGCGATGCGTTGTTGCAAACCGACCGGAAGCTCGGCGACGCGCTCGATGGCATCTACTACCGCGGCGAAATCTATCTGCGCTGGTTCCAGCGCGGCAGCGCGCTCGCCTTCGGGACGAAGCTCGGCCGGTGGTTCAGCCTGTTCGTCGCGGCACCCTTCGGCGCGGCGTTCATGACGGTCGAATTCGCGAAGTACATGGTCCACGAAGTCTCGGCCATCGGGCGCTTCTTCGCCGGGCTGTTCGACCCGGAAATCCCGGCGCGCCACGCGGCGGAACACGCGCACAAAGCGCACGGCGTCGCAATGTCCTCCGAGGCGATCGCCGTCGTGCTCGCGCTCGGCGTTCTCTACCTCGGGTTGATCCACTCGAAGGCGATGCGGAATGTCGCGCTCCGGTTGCTCGGCGATGTCGGCCGCGGCATCGGCTGGCTCTTCGGGACGCTCCCCGGACAGCTCTGGAATTGCGGACCGATGCGGGCGATCCGCCGGAATCCGGCCGTGCGCTGGTTCAACCGCCGGCTCGCGCTGCCGATCGCGGGGGCGGGAATCGCGGCGCTCGTCGGATCGCAATCCGAATTGCCCCTCGACGAGTTCTGGTGGGAGATCGCCGGGACGTTCGCAGTGCTAGTCCTGCTGCTGAATACGTCCGCCGGGCAGCGGCTTCAGGAGCGTGCGGGCGATGGGCTGGCGTGGATCTGGCGCCAGATCCGCACCAACTTCTTCCCCGGCCTCATCGGTTGGATCGCGTGGTTCTTCCGCGGCCTGCTCGGCGCGCTCGACCGACTCATCTACACCATCGACGAATGGTTCCACTACCGCGCCGGGCAATCGAAGCCGTCGCTCGTGTTGAAGGTCGCGCTCGCCTCGATCTGGTTTCCCGTGCGGTACGCCCTGCGTTTCGCGATCTACCTGCTCATCGAACCGCAGATCAATCCGATCAAGCACTTCCCGGTCGTCACGGTGTCGCACAAATTGCTGCTGCCAATGATCCCCGGCATCTCGGCGGCGACCGGGATCCACAAGCAGTGGGTGACGCTCGCGATGTCCGGCGTGCCGGGGATCTTCGGCTTCCTCGCATGGGAGCTGAAAGAGAACTGGCGGCTCTATGCCGCGAATCGGCCAGAGCAATTGAAGCCGCTCTCGCTCGGACACCACGGCGAAACGATGCGCGGGCTGCTCCGGCCGGGCTTCCACTCCGGCACGATCCCCAAAGCGTACGCGTCGATCCGCAAAGCGCTGGCGAAAGCCGAGGCGAGCCGGGAGCCGGCGAAGCTCCGGAAGCCGCTCGGCGTGCTGCATCACGTCGAGGAGGCGCTGCACCACTTCGCCGAGCGCGAACTCATCGCCCAACTCCACGCGACTGCGGCGTGGAGCGCCGTGCCGCTGCGGTGCGAGCATGTGACGCTCGGACTTCAGCACGTTCGGATCGAGATTCGGGGTGATGGAGCCGCGGCCGAATTGATCTTCGAACTCATTGATTCGCAAATTCGCGCGGAATGCGACGACGCGGAGTTCTTGAAGGGGACGACCGACGATCAGCGCGAATGCTGGAACCGGGCCGTGGTCGGCTTCGGAGCGATGGGAGCCGCACCGGCGGACGACCCGCGATTGAGATGGGACGAGTGGGTGCGTTTTTGGGGAGCAGCTCGTTAGCCCGACGCGCCAGCGGAGTCACGATACGCGCCACAGTAATTCGGGAAATCAATCTGGGTTACGGAGAGGCCCGTGATACCAGCGTCTCCGCAACAACCACTTGGCATACCGATAATAGACTTTGGTAATTCCGTTCTTGTCTCTGTATGCAAGGTATTCCGCGATCAACTGGCCGGTAGTTTCGATCCAATATCCCTCTTCGCGCTCCGCTGGTTCATCCTCTTGCGGCTTGTCACTCAGCAGCTTGACTAGACCGGCCCAATGAATATTCTCGCCGGCGTTTGCTTTCACAACAAGCCATTCCCGGAATCCCAGAAGCGGCCCTCCGCCGCGAGCAGCACTGAAACCTTCGAGATAGGCCACGACCGCTGAAAAATCGGCACGTCCAACGTACATCGCGGGCCCAGCACAAAGGTGCGCAACCATCTTTGCGAAGTCCAAATCGGGTACCAATTCAGATGGGTAAGGATCTTCGTTGGACATGGATCGAACTGCTCCCGTGCCAACGAAGCGATCCCATTTATTGCCGTTAACCCTTCTTCCGGCCCTTGCCTGTGTAGGTCTTCTGCTCGGTCAGCACCAAGTCCATGTACACATCGTGCGCGGCGACCGGGATGCTCGGGAAGACCTGGCACTCGAACGAGAGCGCGATCAGCGGGCAGTCGGGGCGCACCCGCGACAGCAGGCGGTCGTAGTAGCCCTTGCCCTGGCCCATGCGGCCGCCGCTCGGGTCGAACGCCGTACCCGGCACCGCGACGAGGTCCAGCTCTTCGGGCTGCACGCGCTTCGAAGGCAGCATGCGCAGGTCGCTCGCCGGTTCCAGGATCTTGTAGGCCCCTTCGACGAGTTCCCCCATATCTTCGAGCCAGAAGAGTTCGAGCTGATTCGTCTCGACGATGCAGAAGGGGATGATGACCTTCGCCGCCTTCGCCATCGCCTCGGGGAGCATGTGGCGGGTGCGCACTTCGCTCCCGGCATCGACGTACCAGAGTACCGTCTTCGCCGCGGCGTACTCCGGCATCGCCATGAACTCTTCGCAGATATCCCGGCTGATCTCTTCCTTGTTCTTCTGGGCCACACGGTTCTTGCGGGCCTGCTCGCGGATCGCCGCCTTCTGCGCCTGCGGATCGGTCTCGGTCACGGCTAGTCCTCGACTGTCGAATCGGTTCCTCTCCCCCTGTTGTAGCGTTCGACCCCGCCGTCGTATCGCCCCTCACGATTTTGTTTCGACCGGCATCACCCGCCGGCGGATGACCGAATCGGGGAGCCACCGCGTCATCTTCATCAGGCGGTACAGGAGCCAGGGGAATCGATAAACGGCCGGGCGGCGGAGCAAGGCCCGGGCGATCCGCTCGGCGGCTTCTTCGGCATCCATGAGGAAGGGCATGGGGTGTGGCTGCCCGTCGGTCATCGGCGTGCGGATGAAGCCGGGGCAAACGGCTGTGACGGCGATCCCGCGCGGGGCGTGCTCGATCCGGAGCGATTCGCAGTAGCTGTTCACGGCCGCTTTGCTCGCGCAGTAGCCTCCCGAACCGGGCAGCCCCTTGTACGCCGCGAGGCTCGAGATCGCGACGAGATGACCCGAGCCGCGCGCGAGCATTCCGGGGAGGACGGCATCGAAGGCGTTCACGACCCCGAGGAAGTTCACGCGCATCATCGTTTCGACCGCATCCGCACCGCCACCCGTCAGACTGACACCCGCATTCGCGATGAGCATATCCGCAGACCCGAGACGACCTTCGAGCTGCGCGATGGCGTCCGCGAGCGAATGGCGATCCGTCACATCGGAGACTTCCGCTTCGACCGTACCGCCTGCCTGTCGGATCTCGGCGACCAACTTCTGGAGCAAATTTGCGCGGCGGGCGAGGACTCCGAGACGCGCTCCTCGCGCGGCCAGCAACTTCGCCAGAGCCAGCCCGATCCCGCTGGATGCGCCCGTGATGATGACCGTCTTCCCCCGCCAATCCATCGCAGTCCTCCGAATCGGTGCAGGGCATCCGGCCGGCGCTGCCGCGTCGGATAATGTTCCGCTTCGCGATCGCCGCGGCGGCGCGGACGCGTCTCGCAAGGCATAGTTGCGACTCTGCGCTTGGCAAGGCCGCCCCCGGAGAGCATTCTAAATGGATGCCTCCCGACTGCGAGGATCGCCCATGTCCGTCCGTCCGCTCGCCGCACTGCTGCTCCTCGCCGCCGCTTCGTCATCGGGTTCGGCCCAGGTGGTCTATCCGCCGAATCCCGAGAGCTACTCGGTCGAGTTCCGCTACCGCATCCGCGCGGACCGCGACGAGCGCATCCGACAGTACCGCGCGATGACGGCCGAACTCGAGAAGCTCGACTTCAAACCGACGCGCTTCGCGAACGACGACTTGGAAATCCTCGATCCGACCGCCGAGATGAAATCGGGCACGATCCCGGGCAAGAACGCGAAGGCGCTGCTCGCCATCGGCGCCGTCAAGACGGTGATCGTCCGTCCGGCGGGGGAGAAGCCGCCCGAAGATGCGAAGAAGCCGCTCCAGGTGCGCATCGGCATCCCGGCGAACTTCACGGGCCGCGAGCAGCGCTTGCTCCACGAGCAGACGGTGGCACACCTCGGCATCCTCGGATTCGCGGAAGCCGTGGGGTACCAGCACGACGGATTCAGCACGATCCGCGGCACACTCCCCGCCGGCGTGTTGCCGAAGCTGCTGAAAGATCTCCGCACTTTGCCGGGCGGCTGGCTCTTCTCCGCGAATCCGCGCGATGCGCTGCCGGCCCCTTTCAAAGCCGCCGTTCCGCTGCGCCTCATCGAAATCCTCGCCGATTTTCCGGCCGAGACACCGGGACTCAAACTGCCCGCGAACGCGACCAAATTGACGAGCGAACTGAAAGCGATCGTGGACGACCCGATGCTCGCCGAGAAGCCGATCGTCGTGGAGGCCGTGTTCGAGACCGACCTCGGCGTTTCGACGCGCGATGAGCGGATCGCACTGCGGTCGGCGGCGAGTGGAGCCAGTGTCGAAGGGATCGTCGGCCGCGTGGCCACCGTTCGGCTCCCGAAGGCTTCCGCGGCGCTTCTGATCGCGAATTATTCCGAAGTGCGGCATGTCCGGTTGCCGCGGATGGCGACCGAAACGGCGAAGCCGAGCATGGCGACCCCCACCGACTTCGTGAAGTCGTCGAATCTGAGCGAATTGCACAAGCGCGGTTACACCGGCCGCAGGGTGAGCGTGATCGTGCTGGCATCGGAGTTCCCCGGTCTCGCGGCCGAGATCGGCAAGGGACTACCGGCCAAGACCCAGTTCTTCGATCTCACGGGGGAAGTGCTCCCGAGCTTGATGCCGCTTCCCGCTCTGCCCGGCCGAGTCGGCACGGGAACCGCGACCGCGCTCGCCGCTTCGGCGGCGGCACCCGATGCGCTGATCATCTGCGTCCGCATCGATCCCGCGTCCTTCCACCAGCCCTTCACGGTGGCCCGCGCGGTCGCCGGCGACCTCGGCTTCTCCGATGCGCTGGTCACGCGATCCGAAGAGATGACGGTGACAGCGGACCGCCTGCTCGCCGACCGGCGTGGCGCCGTGGAGCGCTACCGCAAAGCGATCTCGAACCTCTCGGACGACCCCAAGGTGAAGAAGGAGCGCGACGACGCCGCGGCCGAGTTGAAGTCCGTGCAGAAGCGCGAAGCCGACTTCAAAGACCTGACGGATCGCTTCGCCGCGCTCAAGACCGGCCTCGAAAATCTGACTGGTGCGGG
>JAYVTJ010000373.1:0-9965 GCA_043774415.1 Fimbriiglobus sp.
GCTTCGCCGACGTGACTGAAGCGGTCGGGCTGACCGGCCCGTTCCAATACTCGCACGGCGTCTCGGCCTTCGACTACGACAACGACGGCTGGAAGGATCTGCTCATCAGCGGCTACAGCCGGCTGATCCTGCTGCACAACGAACCGGACGGCCGCGGCGGGCGGCGCTTCGTCGATGTGACGGAGAAGTCGGGCCTGGGGGTCGACACGCTCTGGTCCACGTCCACGGCGTGGGGCGATCTCAACGGCGACGGCTTCGCCGACATCTACGTCTGCCACTACGGGAACTGGGGTTTCGAGGGCACCGGCCCGGACGGCCAGCCGTTCCGCCATCCGACCGATTGCAAGTACGACGGCAAAACGCGGGACGTCTGCCAGCCTTCGAAGTTCACGCAGTTGCCGCACTCGCTCTTCCTGAACAACGGCGACGGCACCTTCACCGACGTCTCCAAAAAGTCGGTGTTCAAACCGGGGGCGAACGGCGCGCCCGGCACGCGCGGCGGATTGCGGATCGACGGCCGCGGCATCGGAGCGCTGCTGGTCGATGTCAACGGCGACGGTCGTCCCGACGTGTACGCCGCAAACGACACCGACGACAACTTCCTCTACCGCAATCGCGGGGAGAAGTTCGGGCGCGGCGCCGAGATTCTGCTCGAAGAGATCGGCCTGCTCGCCGGCGTGGCCCGCGACGACCGGGGCACGGCGAACGGCAGCATGGGGCTGGGCGTCTCCGATTACGATCGCAGCGGCCGCGCGTCGATCATCGTGACGAATTACGAATCCGAATTGCCCGCGCTCTATCAGAATCGCACGACCGACCCGGAGCGCCCGCGCTTCTCGTATTCGACGCAGGCCTCGGGCCTCGCGATGATCAACGGCGCCTACGTCTCTTGGGGCACGGGCTTCGCCGACTTCGACCTCGACGGCTGGGACGACCTCTACATCGTGAGCGGCCACGCCATTCGCCACCCGGCCAAGGTGGCGCGGCAGCAGAAGCCGGCGCTGCTGCTCAACGAGGGCGGGAATCTCAAAATCCGTTCGGCGCGCGGCGGCACATTCTTCGCGGCGGCCCACAACGCCCGCGGCGCCTGCGTCGGCGACCTCGACGGCGACGGCCGCCCCGATTTGGTCGTCGCGAGTCTGAACGAACCCATCGCGATCCTCAAAAACGTCGCCCCCACCGCGGGCAAGCACTGGATCGGGCTGACGCTGCACGGCAAGGGCCAGCGCGATCTCGTCGGCAGCCGCGTGGTGATCGAAACCGCGTCCGGGAAGCAGACGAAGTTCGTGAAGGGCGGCTCGAGCTACGCTTCCACGGACGACGCCCGCCTGCTCTGGGGGCTGGGCGGCGACGCCGCGATCCTCAAGGCGACCGTCCATTGGTCGCACGGCGCGGCGGAAGAGATCCGGGGCCTCGCGGTGGACAAGTATTCCGATGTGACCGAAGGCGTCGCGGAGGCAAAACCGACCGGTGCGAAGTGATTTCCGGAATTCCCGTGAAAATGCGTGACACGCGATTTCGGCGCTGATACTCTGGTCTGCGTATGCGGCTCCTCTCCCCACTCCAGTGCCTGCTCTTCATCGGCCTGCTGCCGATCGGGACGCTGTTCTGCGCGGAGAACCGGGCCGCGGCGAGCTGCGGCGACTACCTTCGGATCATCTCCGACAATGCGGCGTCGAACGCTCCGCACGACGCGCGGACTCCCTGCCACGGACCGAATTGCCGAGAGAAGGCGCCGAGCCAGCCGATGCCGGCCCCCGCGGCGCTGACCGTCCAGAATCCCGTGCCGGATGCCCTGCTGATTCCGGCCGCAGCAATCGAGGAACAGCCGGCATCCGAGCCGGTCGCGTTCGAATCATCCGCCCCATCCCGCGCCACCGCCGAACCCATTTTCCATCCGCCGCGCTAGTCCGCCTGCGAACCCGCACCGCGTCCGCGCGCCCCGATAAACTCGGGCGCGGACGCCGCCGTTCCCAGGAACGGTCCGCTCTGCGCCGTTCGCCGATTCCGGCTTCAAACAGATTGTTCGCTATCGTTCGCCGAGCGCGTCCCTCCGCATGGCGCCGGCCGCGTTCCGGATTTCTTCCGTCATCGATCGTCCATTATCCTTTCCCTCATTCCGTTCGGAGTTCCGATCATGAAGCGCTCCCTCCGCGCCGGGTTCACGCTCATCGAGCTGCTCGTCGTCATCGCGATCATCGCCATCCTCATCGGCCTGCTGCTGCCCGCCGTCCAGAAGGTGCGCGAAGCGGCCGCCCGAATGCAGTGCAGCAACAACCTGAAGCAGCTCGCGCTGGCGAGCCACGGCTACCACGATACCAACGGCGTATTGCCCCTCGGGCGGAACTCGAACGCGATATCGACGCACGCTTACATCCTGCCCTACATCGAGCAGGACAACGTGTTCAAGCTCGTCGATTTCACGGTCTCCTGGAATCACGCGAACAACACCGTGCCGCGCGGGACGGTCGTCAAGACTTTTCTCTGCCCGTCCGATCCGGTTTCGTCGGTGCCCGCCGGCTGGGCCGGGACGAACTACCGCAGCAACCAGGGGAGCAACCTCCTCCACGGTCAGCCCGCGCCGACCGGACCCAATTCGCTCATGCCGGCACCCAATGGGCCTTACGTCCCCGACATCGCCCACAAGATGACGAGCATCACCGACGGGACGAGCAACACGGCCGCGTGGAGCGAGCATTTGAAGGGGGACTTCAACATGGGCGTGTCGAGTCCGGCCGACACATTCCAGCCGCTCGCCTCGACCTATCCGGGAACCTATCCGAACACCCCCGACGAGTCCGTCGCCATCTGCGGGGCGCTGAACGCGTCCGACCTGACGCTGCAGGGCCGCTCGGACGTCGGCGCCCCGTGGATCCAGGGGTACCACTCGACCACGGCGTACTTCCACGTCAGCGGGCCGAACACGCGATCGTGCATGTATCCGCCGGGGCGGATCGCCACCACGGCCAGCAGCGCCCACACCGGCGGCGTCATGGTGAGCCTGTGCGACGGCTCGGTGCGGTTCGTCAAAAATGCCATCCCCATCGGGATGTGGCGCGCGATGGGATCGAAGGACGGCGGCGAAATCCTCACCAACGAATGAATCCCGGAGCGACGATGAAACGGACCCTCTTCCTCCCGCTGGTGCTCGCACTGGCGGGGTGCCGCGGCGAATCTCCGCCGCTCGACATGGCGACGACGCCCGGGAAATCGCGCGCGGCTCTGACCGCCGCCTTCGACGCTTGGAAAGCCGGCGGCACCGTCCAAACGCTCGCCGCGAAAAGCCCGCCCGTGTACCTAGTGGACGACAGCTTCACGAAGGGCTCGAAGCTCGTCGACTACCGGCTCGAAGGCGAGCCGATAATCGTCGGCACCGGCATGACCTACATCGTGACCCTGACCCTGCAGGATGGCGCGAAGCCGGCCGGCACGCGCAAGCTGGCCTACCGCGTCGTCACCGACCCGAACATCGCCATTTTCCGAGAGGACGGCGCCCCATGACTCCGCTCTCCAACTTTCCTACGGAGTTCTCTCCTATGCGATTCCCGATTGCCGCGCTGCTCGCCCTCGCGGCGCTCGCGCTGCCCGGCGCGGCCGCCGAACCGCCGACCTCCGACCCCCGGCCGATCCCGCTCACGCGGCCCGAGATGAAGAAGCTCATCGAAGAGATGAAGGTGCGCACACCGCGCATCCCGCTCCCCGAACTCACGGCGGAGGAAAAAGCCAAGCTCGGCGAGCGCGGCACGGGCTACGAGAGTCGCCTGCGCGCGCTCTACTTGCCGGACGGCACCGGCGGTTTCGGCGGCAGCGGCGGCGGCACGGGCGGAGGCGGTGGCGCCGGCGAGAAAGACCCGGCGATGTCGCTCGACAACGCCTTCAAGGTCGAACTCTTTTGGATCGTCTGCCGGGCGAACAACTGCCAGTACTGCCAGGGGCACCAGGAGAGCAAGCTGCTCCGCGCCGGACTGAAGGAGGACGACATCGCCGCGCTCGACGGCGACTGGTCGACCTTCACCGCGAAGGAGCGCAGCGCGTTCGCATTCGCGCGCAAGATCACGTACGAACCGCACCGCTTCGGCGACGCCGACATCAAGGGGTTGAAGGAGCACTACACCGACTTGCAGATCGTCGAGATGCTGCTGTCCGTCGCGGGGAACAATGCGATCAACCGCTGGAAGGAGGGCTTGGGGGTGCCGCAATCGCCGAGCGGCGGTGGATTCGGCGCCGCGAAGAGTACCGATCCGGTGCCGGAGAAGCACTCCTACCTCACGCCGACCTCGGACAAGTACAAAGACGCGGTGACGAAAGTCGCCCCGCTGCAGCTCGACGAGAAGGGCAAACCGACGGGCAAGACGGTGAGCACCCGGCCGGCGCCGGAGGCGCGCGCGGAGACCGAGAAGGCGCTGAAGGCCGCCTCGGAGCGTACGCCGCGGCTGGCACTGGCCGACGATGAGAAGACCCGTGCAGCGATGCCCGAGGGCTTCGCCAAAGACGCCGCGCTGCCACAATGGGCGAGCCTGCTCGCGAACTTCGCGTCGGCGAAAGGCCGCATCGCGAGCCAGATCGCCGCGGACGAAAAGGGTGACCTGAAGCCTCTCCTGAAAGCTCAAGTGAGCTGGATCATCGCCCGGCAGGACCGCGCGTGGTACGCGGCCGACGAGGCCAAGGCCCGCCTGAAGAAGCTCGGCCAGACCGACGATCAGATCTACGCGCTGGACGGCGACTGGAAGGCATTCGACGACACGGACCGGGCGCTGTTCACGGTGGCGAAGAAGCTCGCGGCCTCGCCGGTGGTCCTCACCGACGATGACGCGGCGGCGGCGCTGAAGCTGGCCGGGGCGAAGAGCGTGGTGCAGCTCGTGAGCTATGTGACCATCCGCGCCTCGTTCGACCGGATCACCGAGGCCGCGGGCCTGCGAGCGGGGAAGTGACGAGATGACGAAACGACACGCGATGCCGATGATCTTCGCGGCCTGCATCGCCGCCGCGTGCGCGGTCGGTTGCGGCCGGCGCGGTACCCCCGTCGCGCCGGTCGTCCCGGCTCCCGAAGCTTCGGCGGCCTTCGCCGATGTCACCGACGGTGCCGGCATCCGCTTCCGGCACACCAACGGCGCCACCGGGCGAAAGCTCCTCCCGGAGACGATGGGATCGGGCGTCGTCGTGTTCGACTACGATGGCGACGGCAAGCCCGATCTCTTCTTCGTGAACAGTTCACCGTGGCCCGGTGATTCCGGCGCCAAGCCGACGGGCGCGCTCTACCGCAACAAGGGCGACGGCACCTTCGAGGAGGTCACGGTCGCGGCCGGGCTGGACGTGACGCTCTATGGAATAGGGGGCTGCGCCGGCGACTTCGACAACGATGGCTTCCCCGATCTCTTCATTACCGCCGTGGGTGGCAACCGCCTCTTCCGCAATGTCGCCGGCAAGCGCTTCGACGATGTGACCGAAGCGGCGGGCCTGAAGGATTCGACGTGGCCCGATCCGCGCAGCCCCGAGGAATTCGGGAGGTGGAATCGCCCGATTTCCTTCCCCGCCTCGGCGACCTGGCTCGATTACGATGGCGACGGTAAGCTCGATCTCTTCGTCTGCGAGTACCTCGGCTGGTCGCCCGCACTCGACCTCGGAATCCGCGCGGAACTTCCCGGCGGGCAGCGGGCGTATGTGCCGCCGACACAGTTTCCCGGAGTCCACAGCAAGCTCTATCGCAATCTCGGGAACGGCCGCTTCGCAGATGTGTCGGCCGCGAGCGGCATCGAAGTGACCGAGCCGACCGGGGTGAACGGAGCCGCCGTCGCAGTCGGCAAGTCGCTCGGGGTCGTCGTCTGCGATGCCGATGGCGACGGCTGGCCCGACCTCGCCGTGGCGAACGACACCGTGCGGAACTTCTTGTTGCACAACATCGCCGATGGGAAGGGCGGGCGCAAGTTCGAAGAGATCGGTCTGACGGCGAATGTGGCCTACGCCGAGGGGCGACCGCGCGGCGGCATGGGCATCGACGGCGCCGAACTCGTGCCGGGCAAACCGGCGCTGCTCGTCGCGAACTTCAGCAACGAGCCGAACACGCTGCTGAGCGTGCGGAAGGCGCAGCCGCTGCTCTTCCAAGATCACGCGGCGGCGTGGGGCCTCACGGCATCGAGCCGCGGGCCGATGAAGTTCGGCGCCTTCTTCTTCGATTACGATCTCGACGGCCGCATCGATTTGCTCACGGTCAACGGTCACTTGGAACCCGACATCGCGCTGGCGCGGCCGGGGCAACTCCAGGCCGAAGCCGCCCAGCTCTACCGCAACATCGGCACGGCCGACGCTCCCGATTTCCGCTTGGCGGACGACGCCGGCGAATTGGCGAAGCCGCTCGTCGGCCGGGGTTCCGCCTATCTCGATTTCGATGGCGACGGCCGGCCGGATGTCGTCATCGCGACGAACGGCGGCCCGGCCAAGCTCTTCCAGAACGGAGTCGCGAACGGCCATCACTGGCTGCGGTTGAAGCTCGTCGGCGACGGCGTCCGCTCCAACCGAGATGGCATCGGCGCCACCGTGGAAGTTACCATGGGTGGTGAGGTGCGCCGCTTCTTCATGACCGGTTCGCGCGGCTATCTCAGCCAGAGCGAACTCGTCGTGACGGTCGGTTTGGGGTCGCGGACGGCCGTGGATCGCGTGGTGGTTCAGTGGCCGGGGCAGAAGGCCGGCCGGCAGACGTGGACGGGCTTGGCCATCGACCGGGAGCACCGGCTGCTCCAATCGACCGAGTGATTTTTGCAATTCGTACGAGGTTGACATGCAGATCGATCCCGCGATGATTCCCCCAACCCTCAAGCGCACCCGGCCCGCGCCGCCGCCGTACGTCCCCGCGATCCGCCCGTGGCTGCGTCCGCTGCTCTGGGCCACGTTTGCCGGCTTCGCCGTGCTCGGCGCCACGGGGGTCTATCTTTCGGGCGTCAGCCTGATGAACTACTTGAAGCCGGGCGGCTCGTACACCACGCCGTTCACCTTCTGGATGTTCCTCGCCCACGGCGCGGTCGGCCTGCTCGGCACGCTCCCGTTCCTCGTATTCGGGGTCGCGCACTACGCCACCTCGCGGAACGCGCGGAACCGCAAAGCCATCCGCCTCGGGCTGATCGTCTTCGCCCTCGGCATCCTCGTGATTCTCACCGGCGGGGCGCTCTTCCAGTTCGAGGGGCTGCCGCAATTGCCCACGGGCACGATCTCGCGCTCGATCGTCTACTGGCTGCACATTTTGATCCCGGTCGTCTGCATCGCGGCGTACATCGGCCACCGGCGCGCGGGGCCGCGCATCCAGTGGCGCTACGGCAAGGCGTGGGGCGCGGTCGTCGCGATCACGATGGGCGTCATGGTCTGGTTCCACAACTACGACCCGCGCGAAGCGGCCCGGCAGGGGTCGAAGGACGGCCTCCAGTATTTCGAGCCGTCGAACGCCCGCACGGCCGACGGCAAGTTCATCGACTCGAAAGTGCTGATGAACGACGAGTACTGCAAGAAGTGCCACGCCGACATCTTCGAGGATCACCTGCACAGCGCCCACAAGTTCAGCTCGTTCAACAATCCCGCGTACCTCTCCAGCGTGAAGGAGACGCGCGAGATGGGCAAGAAGCGCGACGGCGACGTGAAGGCCTCGCGCTGGTGCGCCGGCTGCCACGACCCAGTCCCGTTCTTCAGCGGCGAGTTCGACAACGCCGACACCGAGTTCGAGAAGCGCGACACGGGCCACGCCGGCATCACCTGCATCGTCTGCCACAGCATCACGGAAGTGCACGGCCCTCAGGGGAACGCGTCCTTCACCATCGAGGAGCAGCAGCAGTACCCCTTCACCTACAGCGAAAGCCCGATCCTCCAGTGGATCAACGGGCAGATGGTGAAGGCGAAGCCGGAGTTCCACAAGAAGACGATGCTGAAGCCGGTCCACAAGAGCGCCGAGTTCTGCGCGACGTGCCACAAGGTCGCGCTACCGGTGGAGCTGAACCACTACAAGGACTTCCTCCGGGGGCAGAACCACTACGACTCGTTCCTGCTCTCGGGCATGGGCAACGGCAGCCGGAGTTTCTACTTCCCGGAGAAGGCCAAGGACAACTGCGCAAGCTGCCACATGCCGCTGAAGCCGAGCGCCGACTTCGGCGCCAAAGACTTCGACGGCACCGGCGGTCGCAAGGTCCACCATCACAGCTTCCCGGCCGCGAACACCGGGCTGTTCGAACTGCTGAAGAACGAGCCGAAGTACGCCCACATGGCGGCGAGCTTCGACCGCACGAAGGAGTTGAACGCGGACTTCCTGAAGGACAAGAAGCTCCGCATCGACCTCTTCGGACTCAAGAATGTAAAGGGGGATGGCACCGTGGATGACGAGTCGCTGTCGGTGCTGCGGCCGAAGCTGCCGGCCCTGAAACCGGGCGAGACCTACCTGCTCGAAACGGTGGTGCGCACGCTCAACATCGGGCACCACTTCTCGCAGGGCACGGTCGATTCGAACGAGATCTGGGTCGACTTCACGGCGAAGGCCGACGGGCGAGTCATCGGCCGCAGCGGGGCGACGCAGAACCCGGACGACAGCGGCGCGGTCGATGAGTGGTCGCACTTCATCAACGTCCACATGCTCGATAAAGACGGTCACCGCATCGACCGGCGCAACCCTCAGGACATCTTCACGCCGCTGTACGACCACCAGATTCCGCCGGGGGCCGCGAACGTCGTCCACTACAAGCTGACCGTGCCGCCGGATGTCAAAGGCCCGGTGGAACTCACGGTGCGGCTGCGCTATCGCAAATTCGATCAGGCCTACATGGAACTCGTCCACAAGCCGCTGGACAAGCCGGTGCCCAAGCTCACGATCGTCGATATTTGCAGCGACACCGTGACGCTCCCGGTCGTCGGTTCGGCGGCGGTGAAGGAGCAGGTTTCGCCGATCGATCCCCCGTGGCAGCGCTGGAACGACTACGGTATCGCGTGCTACCTCGAAGGGGGCGCCGGCAGCAAAAAGGGGAACCTCCGCCAGGCCGAGGTGGCGTTCAAGAAGCTGCTGACGCTCGATGCGAAGCCCGCCGTCTGGCACGCCCACGCGAACTTGGCGCGCGTCTACCTCGACCTCGGCCGCGCGGAGGATGCGGCCGCGGAAGTGACCGCGTCGGGCGAGTGCGATCCGCCGGCGCCGTGGTGGCTGCGGGCGTGGCTCTCGGGATTGGCGCTCACGGAGAACGCCAGCACGAAAGCGGATTGGGACGCCATCGCCGCGCAGTTCGGCAAGATCGTCGATCCGGCGAATCAGCCGAAGGAGCGGAACATGAACTTCGCGAAGGACTACGTCGTCCTGAACCGACTCGGGCAAGCGCAGTACCGGCGCTCGCAGTTGGAAGCCCCCGGCTCGGAGCAGCAGCGGAAGTTCCTGCTGCAGTCGGTCGAGACCTACCGGCGCGTGCTCGCGATCGATCCCGAAGATCTCTTGGCCCACTACGGCTTGAACCAGTGCTACGGCATCTTGAGCCACTACACCCGACGGTTCCGGGATGGGCCCGCCGTCGAAGGGACCATCGCCGAACTGCAGCAGTTGCTGAAATCGACCGCCGCCGGCCCGCCGACGGACCGATCGACGGCGGCTTTGCGGCTCGCGGATTCCGTGACCAAACTGGGGCGCCGGCCGCCGGATGCCAAAGCTCCGCGGTTGAAGCCCCTGCAAGAGGCCCGCAGCGAATTGCAGAAAGCGTTCGCGGAGGAGACCGACTCCGACCCGAAGGCGGCGCTCGCGGAGGCGCTTTCGGCGGTCCACCGCGAACTGCACGCGCTGTTCAAACCGGACGAACTGGCGCGCTCCGCGACGACGCGGAAGTACCGGGAGTCACACCCCGCCGCGAACGCGGCCGCGGAGGCCATCGTGATCTATCCGACGAATCGGCCGGGGGCGCCGGGGATGACGCGGTGATTGGCTTTCTTCTCCGGCTCCCCCTCTCCGCTTCGGAGAG
>JAYVTJ010000374.1:0-4029 GCA_043774415.1 Fimbriiglobus sp.
GTCGGCGCTTCGCCGCGGGCCATCGCCGCGATGAAGAGTGCGATCACACCGGAGTAGGGCGAGTCGGCGCGCTGCCGGGGACCGAAGATGTTGAAGAAGCGCAGCCGGACGGTTTCCAAACCGTAGGTCGCGGCGAAGGCCTGCATGTAGAACTCGCCGGCGAGCTTCGCGGCCGCATACGGCGACTTCGCGACGGGCATCAGAGTCGTCGTTTGCGCGTTCGCACTCGACTCGCCGCCGTAGGCGCTCGAACTCGCGGCGTAGATCACGCGGCGCACGCCGGCCCTCCGCGCGGCGTCGAGCAGATTCACCGTGCCGGTGGCGCAGGCCGCGTGCGAGACGAGCGGCGCCTCGACGCTCCGCGCCACCGAAGCGAGCGCCCCGAGGTGGTAGACGACTTCGATGCCCTTCGCCGCGGCATCCACAGCCGCGGGATCGGTGAGCGTTCCGCGCACGAGTTCGACATGCGATCCGTGCTGGGCGAGGTTGCCCGCGAGGCCGGTGCTGAGATCGTCGAAGACGCGGACCGAGTGCCCGGCCGCGAGGAGCCCATCGACGAGGTGCGACCCGATGAATCCGGCTCCGCCGGTGACCAAACATGCGTGCGCCACTTCCGCCTCCTGCGACCGGACCGTAAACAGAGAGTTTAGAATTCGGCCCAACCCCGTCCACCCGTTCGGGGAGTCGAAGCGAACGACGAACGGCAGCGTATCGGAACATGAGTCACTCCCTTTCCGCTTCGGCCACTTCGGAGAGGAGTCCGAGAACATCGAATACGAAACCGCGCAGGAGTTGGGGCGATCCGTACCGGCTCCGCAGGGACGGGTCCTTTCGGCCGCGCCGTGATCTCGATACGGGCCGAACCGATCGACTCATCGGCCTGCAAAAGGGGTGACGAAAATGGGGCGCCCGCGATGAGCGCCCCGCTCGGATTCACTCGGCGATGATCGCCTACCTCCCGAGAGGCTTTAAGTTATTGCCGGAGAGGCCGCCGATGACGCCGCGGGCCCAGTCGAGCACTTCTTGATTCCCCTCCAAATGAAACCCTTTCTCCGACACGATGACCTTGATGCGGTCGGGGCCGAATTTCTTATTTGCCAGCAGGGTCAGAAAGGCGGCGAACTCGGGGGGATCGGCGGGCAGATTCTCTTTCCCGATCCAGATCTGCACCGGTACGGACTGGAGCGATTTCAGCTTCTCTTGCAGCTTCTTGATCTCCGCTTCGATGGACTTCGCATCATCAACCTTCGGGTTCCGGAGGCGGACGTAGCTTTCGTCAACCTTCATACCCAGCGCAGCCCCCTTCACCGGCCGGCGGAAGAGCCATTGGAACACGCCGCCGCTCTTGCCCAGCGTCGTCGAGCCGAGGAACTCCCAGCCTGTGGCTTCGCGCTCTTGGAGGAACACCCCAAACTTGGCTTTGTCGAAGGTCGCGGCCATATCGACGAGGTCGTACTCCCACCACATCGTCTTGAAGTCGGGAGTGGTGAGATCGGACTTCTCGAATGCCGATATGACCTTCAAGTGCAGCCTCAACTCTTGTCTCGCGGCCTGCTCCGCCGCGATCGCCTTTTCCAGATTCGCCTTCAATTGCTTCACCTCGTCTTCGGTGTCCGCCATCGGTTTCGCTTTGTCGTACCGCTTGGCCTCGGCATTCGCCTTGTCTTTCGCCCGGTCGAGTTCCGTTTGCAGGCGCTTCACTTCGGCCGCGGGATCGGCCTTCGACGGCGCCGGCGCACCCGGTGGGCCTACCGGCGACTGCGCTTCGGCGTTGGTCACCCAGCCGGTGCCGACGCTCAGGCCGAGGCCGCAGGTGAGAATCACCGCCGCGGCCAGTAGTTTCACGGGTTTGAGGCTCATACCGATCACTCCTTGGGACAGTTGAAGAATCGAACCGGGAATCGCGAACCCGACTTGGGCCAGCGCCGAAGCCTTCGCCGCCACCGCCGTCGGCACGCTGACGAGGCCCACGGACGCGACCACCCCCATCGTCAATCCGCGCGCTTCGAGCTTGGCGAGGACGGCGTCCTTGGCCCGGGTCAGCCGGCCCGAGAGGGTGCCGAGCTTCCACCCGAGTCGCTGCGCCGCCTCGGTGGCGCCGATGCCTTCGAGGCAGCAGAGCACGAAGGGCACACGGAGGGTTTCGGGCAGCTTCGCAACTTCGTCGTGGACCGCGGCGAGCGCCCGGTCCCACGCGGAATCGGGCACGGCCGAACCCGATCTCTCGCGGATGGCGCCGGCCTGCTCGCGGGCCGTGCGCCGCTGTGCCGCCGACCGGGACTTCGAGCAGACCCGGTAGGCCACGCCGTGCAGCCACGCCGAGAGCTTGCCCGCGTCGCGGACCTTCGTCGCGTTCTTGAGCAGCACGAGGAACGTGGCTTGGAAGGCGTCGTCGGCTTCGGCGTCGGAGCGCGTGAGATGCCGGCAGACGGCCCAGACCAGCCGCCCGTGCCGCCGGACGAGTTCGGCGAACGCGGCGTCGTCGTTGGCCTCGTGGAACCGGCGCAGCAGATCCGCATCGGGCACCGGCGATCCGGTGTCCGAGAGGATTCGCAGGACGGACTGGAGGGAACGCGGAGTCACGATCGTCTCGCGGGTCGGGTCACAGATGTAGTGCCCCAGGATGGCGGAGTGCTGCGTGAAAATCGGGAATGATCGGAAATCATATCCCTTCGAACGCCAATCGCGGCGGCGGATGCTCGCCTCCACTTTCGTCCGGACTGTGTCGCGCTCCCCGATTTCGGACGCAAGTCGTTGCAGCGCTAAGGTTCTACCAGAGTTTTGAAATGGTTCCACGGGGGGGTGGGGCGCTTTCGGCCGAAATCATTTTTCCATTCGCCGTGCGGCGTTCGCCAGGATCTCTCGTCGGGTAATGCGGCCGGACCGGCATCCGCGCGCTAACTGCGCGACTCGCCACGTTTTGCGGAGGACGGGGCGAACCCCGCGGGGTGGGCGGGCGTACCGCCCGTACCGGTCCGATTCCCGCCGGTGGCGTGAGGTCTGTGCGATGGTCGTCCCAGTCGTCGAAACCCGCAACCTGACCAAGATCTACCGCGACTTCTGGGGCCGGAAGAAAAAGACCGCCCTCAACGCCCTCGACCTCACGATCCAGCCGGGCGAAATCTTCGGCCTCCTCGGACCCAACGGCTCCGGTAAAACCACCACTATTAAGCTGCTCCTCGGGTTGCTCTTCGCCTCCAGCGGCGAGGGGTACGTCTTCGGCGAACCGGCCGCGAAGGTCGAGAAGAACGAGCGAATCGGCTACCTGCCGGAGGAGTCGTACCTCTACCGCTTCCTCAACGCCGAAGAGACCCTCGACTTCTACGGCCGGCTGTTCGACATGCCCGCCGAAGTCCGCCGGAAGCGCTCCGCCGAACTCATCGACGTCGTCGGCCTCAGCGCCGACAAGAAGCGCATCCTCCGCGAATATTCGAAGGGGATGCGCCAGCGCATCGGGCTGGCCCAAGCGCTCATCAACGACCCCGACCTCATCATCTTGGACGAACCGACGTCGGGCCTCGACCCCCTCGGGACGCGCTGGATGAAGGACCTCATCCTCGATCTGAAGAAGAAGGGGAAGACGATCCTGATGTGCTCGCACCGCCTCGACGACGTGCAGGACGTCTGCGACCGCATCGCCATCCTCTACAACGGCGACTTGCAGGAGCAGGGGACGGTCAGCAAGCTCGTGGAGGACGCCAAGCGCTTGCAGGTGCAGGCGAGCGGCGTGCAGGCCTCGCCGGAACTGGAGCGCGAGTTGAAGGCGCTCATCGAGAAGCACGGCGGCAAGCTCGAAGCCATCGGCCACCCGACGACGACGCTCGAGGATCTGTTCCTGCGGATCATCGAGGAATCGAAGGCCCGCCCCGGCCGGCGGTACCTGCCGCCCGAAGCGGGGAAGTGATAAGAGACCTCACCCCCTAGCCCCCTCTCCGAAGCGGAGAGGGGGAACCGGAATCGGGGTCGGATCCCTGCGGCGCTCAAGGACAGCGAACCGAACTCATCAAGCGCCTTTCTCCCCCTCTCCGT
>JAYVTJ010000375.1:0-8885 GCA_043774415.1 Fimbriiglobus sp.
CTCTCCGAAGCGGAGAGGGGGAGCCGGAATTCGGAGTATTGAACGTGCGCCTCAGCCTCCGCTACCGATTGCTGCTCCCGCTGCTCGCGCTGCTGCTGGCCGACGCCGGCGCCACGGGCTGGGCGGCGTGGCTCGCGGCGGAGCGCGAAGAGCGGCGCATCACCGACCAATTGAATGCCGTGGCGCGGACGCTCACGGAATCGCGCACCTTTCCGCTGACGGCGCGGGTGCTCGATCAGATGAAGGGCCTGTCGGGCGCCGAGTTCGTGCTGACCAAGCGCAGCGGCGAGCAGATCACGACCTTCGCCGAACGCGTCGAACTCGGATCGGAATCTTCCGGCGTGCTACTGCGGGGCGGCGAAGAATACCGCCTGCTCCGCGTCCAACTCCCGGAGAACCATCCGAACGCCGGGGATGCGCTCGCGGTCTGCTATCCCGAATCGCTGCGCCGCGCCGCCGTGCGCGATGCAATTCGACCGCCGCTCGGCATCGGCATCGCGTTCTTCATCGTCGGGCTGGTGCTCTTCGCGTTCGGTTCGCGGATCGTGAGCCGCGTGCGCGGCCTCGAACTGCAAACGCGGGCCATCGCCGCGGGGAAGTTCGCCGCCGCGCCTCCCTCCGGGCCCGACGATGAACTCCGGGATCTCGCCGAGTCGATCGGCGCCATGGCCCGGCAGTTGGCGGCGTTCGAGGAGCAGTCGAAGCAGACCGAGCGCCTCCGCGTTCTCGGTCAGTTCAGCGGCGGCTTGGCGCATCAGCTCCGCAATGCCGCGGCCGGGGCGAAACTCGCCGTGCAGTTGCATCTGAAGCAGCACCGGGCGGAATCGCCCGAATCGCTCGATGTGGCCATACGGCAGCTCGCCCGCATCGAGATGAACCTGAGCCAGTTCCTCACTCTGGACAAGCCGACGACTGCGAAGAAAGTCGAACTCGACTTGATGGACGTGGTAACCGGGGCCGTGTCGCTCTACGGGCCGCAGGCGAAGCACTTGGGGATTGCGCTGCGCTGGATGCGTGGCGACCCGGTGCCGATGGCAGGCGATGCGGTCTCCCTCGGGCACCTCTTCGTCAATTTGATCGGCAACGCCATCGATGCCGCCGGTCCGGGTGGGAGTGTCGAAGTGCGGTGCGAAGGCCGGAATGTGGAAGTGATCGATTCGGGAGCGGGGCCTCCGCCGGAGATCGCCGCACGGCTCTTCGAGACTTTCGTGACCGGCAAAGAGCAGGGCATCGGCTTGGGGCTGACGGTCGCGAAGCAGGCCGCCGACGACCACGGCGGAACCATCCGCTGGTCCCGCCGCGAGGGTTCCACTGTATTCCGGGTGGAGTTCGGGGAGACCTCATCCCCCCTCTTGTGCCAGTGAGATTTGCCCGACCCCTACACCAAACGCTCCCGCCTTCTCAGCCACCACTCGCTCGCCAGCAGCAGCACCCAGAGCCCGAACAGCGCCGCGTGGTTCCAGACGCTCAGCGGTGGACAGGGCTGGTTCAACTGCACGCGGTCCTTGTCCGCGACTACGAGTTTCGCCATCAGGTCGTCGGCCGTGGCGAGGGTAAAAAACTCGCCGCCGCTCTTCTTCGCCGTCTCTTCGAGGTCGGCGCGGTTCATACTGAGCCGATCCATTTCCCCCTGCGGCGGCAGCACTTTCGCCTCCGCCCGCGGATCGTTGGTCTGCTTCGTGGGTGCGCCTTCCGTGAGTTGGAAGGCGTACTCCCCTTCGGGTGTGCGCGTCAGGACAGTCGTGAACGTGGCCCGTGTTCCCGCCACTTTCGACAGTCGCACCGTCTGCGTTTCCGTCTCGCCGACGCGGCCCGATTGACCCGGCAAGCGGATCGGCTTGCGCTCGACGCGCACCTTCACCGCGGCATCCGGACCGGGAGCCGGGGCATCGTCCGGGAAGCGCACCGTCAGCCCGATCGGTTCGCCGCGACGATACGTCGTCGGCTTGTCGGTCTTCAATTCGATCCGCGAGACCTTGCTCCGCGCCACGGTCCGCACGGCCTGACTCCAGAACTGATCGAAGCGCTCCTCCGTGAGCCGGAAGCGCCAGCGCCACGTTTCGTCGAACCCGAGGAACATCACGCGGCCGGCGCCGACGAACTGCTGAAGCGCGATCGGATGGAGCGCGTTCGCTTCGCCCTCCGCCGGCTTGCTCGGATGCGTTGCGAGCACCTCCGCCGCGGGCTTCTTGCGGTAGCCGGTGCTGTGCCAGTAAAAGCCGCGGAGCTGTTCCCAGATGCGGTCGTTCTCGGCTTCGTCCGATGTGAAGCGGAAGAGCGGATGCGAGCGCCCGAGCGCCGTGAGCTTCGGTTTGAAGTCCTCCTTGATCGGCGCGTTCTCGGGCGTCGGACTCGGCCCGCCCGTCTTCGCGGCCGTCTCCGTCGGGGCGACCGGTAGAAGTTCTCCGAGCGGCGTGTCGAAGAGCTTGTGCGGCGACGCCTGCTCACCGGCGAGGAAGATTATCCCGCCCCCCTTCACCTTCACGAACTCCGCGAGATCGGTGAGGAACTGGTTCGCCTTCGGCAGCAGCGTCGGGTTGACGTCGCCGAAAATCACCGCGTCGTACTCGAAGAGCTGCGTCTTCGTCGGCACCACGCCGCGGAGGCGCTCCGTGCTCCGGTCGAGCTGCCAGTGGCCGGCGCTCGCGTCGAGGAAGAGCACGTCGAGGTCGGTCGAACGGCCCCCTTTCTCCGTCTCGGTTTCCCGTTCGAAGAGCGTCTTCAGGAAGCGGAACTCGTAGCGCGGGTAGCCGTCGATCAGCAGCACCTTGAGCTTCTTCGTATCGGTTACGAGCACCGTCCGTTCGAGCCGGTTGTCGCCGGTCTCGCCCTCGTTCGGCAGTGGCGGAGTGTCGAGCACGAAGGTCTTCTCGCCGATCTCCATCGGCGTGTGCGCGATCTTCACCGGCACCGGTTTCCCCGCCGGATCGAGCGTCACCGACTGCCGGCCGCGCTCGACGAGCTTCTCCCCCTGGCGCTCGTACAGGATCACCGGCACGCTCTTCGGCGGGTTCGGCCCGCGCACCGTGAGCCGTGCTTCGAGGATCAGTTCGTCGCCTTTGCGTACCACGTCGTCCGACTTCAGATCCGAAAGGATCAAGTCGGGCGGATCGTAGCGGTCGCCGAGGCCGACGGTGTAGATCGGCACCCGCTTCCGGGTCGCGCTGTCGCCGACGCGCTCGGCCGCTTTCGAGAGCGTCTCGCCGTCGGTCGTCACGCCATCGGTGAGCACGATCACGGCGAACGGAGGCCGGCCTTCGAACGCCCCGAGGATCGCCTTCAGCCCGTCTCCCAAGTGGCTCGATGGCCCCGTCGGCTTCAGTTCCGCGACCGCTTTGCGACCCGCTTCGACATCGTCCGGTTCATCGAGCGAGGCGATCGACCGCGCTTGTTCATCCACGGAATAGAGGTGGACCTTCACGCGCTTGTCGGTCACGAGCTTCTGCAGCCACGCCGTCTTCTTCCCCGTCAGCAGCATCTGCGCGAGCTGCAACCGGTGGGCTTCGGGCACATCCGCGGCGAGCGTGAGTTCTGCGGCCTTGGCGCGCACGGCGGGGTCTTCGAACGGGTCGACCCGGCCCATGCTCGCGGAGGTATCGAGGATGACGACGACATCGGGCCAGCGGTCGCGCTGGAAGGCGAGCTTCAACTGCGGCAGCAGCACGGCCCCGAGCAGAAGCACCGCGGCGATCCGCAAGAACGCGGGCAGCAGCACCCGGCGGAGCTTGCCGGAGGAGCGGCGCTCGAACCAGTAGAAAGTTCCGATGGCGACAATGGACACGAGCACGAGTCCGCTTATGAGGCGCTGATCGAGCTTGAACGAATTGAGGTATGCCGGCGCGGTTTCGAGCTTCCAGCGCGTCCCTTCGCCCGGCCCGGCATTCGGAACTCCGAGCGCGACTTCGACGGCACTCCGAGAATCGTCGGGAAGGAAGCCGAGCGGATGCCCCGTGAGCTGCGCATGAAGCACCACCGCAAGCAGTGCGAGTGCGACCCCGAGGGCCAACATTCCGAACGCGAGTTCCGCGAGCCGGATGACCCAGCTCGACTTCTGCTGCGGTTGCCCCGCTTGGGCAACACCCGCCGCGATGGCGCGCGACGGCCCGATCCACCAGGCGTATGCGATCTCGCCGACGAGCAGGATCAGCACGAGCGACAGCAACCAGCGGGCGATGGTCGGACCGTGCGGACGCGGGGCCATCACGACGAGTCCGCCGGCGACCGACTCGAACGCGAGGTCGGCCGCGGAACCGGCAACTTGCACCTTCGCGCCGATGTCCTTCAGCTTGCCGGAGTCGATGCGGGTCAGGTCCGATTCGCTGCCGCCACCCGTCCCTTCGGGCACGTTCACCGCATAGACCGTCGCGGCATCGCCGGCACCCGCCAACCGGTACAGCCCGGAGACGTTCGTCTCGGCATAGCGCACCGAGCCGGTTTCATCGCCCGCCTGCACGACCGCCGTCGCGCTCAACCCGTCCGGTCCCGTGATCGCGACCTTCGAGCCGATGCGGGCCACCGGCACGAGATCCTCGATGACGTCGCCGACGCGGAGGGTGTGCCGATCGGGACTCGTCGCCGCAAACCGGAGAAGTTCGTGGGCCATCGGCAGGAAGCTCGGCAGCACCGGCCAATCGGTCCAATCCTGATTGAAGCTCGACGAGTACACGACGACCCGGCCCCGGTGCCGTGGCCACTCCGCAATCGCCGGATCCGACTTCACCGCCGGCTCGCCGGGCTTCAACACCTCGGCCTTCGCGGGCACGAACGAGGCGATCCGCCGGGCGCGCCCTTCGACGGGACTATCCATCCGGATGTACTGCTTGAAGGGGACATCGAGCAAGCCGCCGCGGGCGTTGTCGGTGCGGAAGGCCGCGAGCGGATCCTGCCGGAACGACGCATCGTCGGCGGCCATTCGGAAATCGGCAACGTCGGGCGACTTCGACTTCACGGCGCCCATGAGCTTGCCGGGGAGCAGGCCATTGCCGCCGTTGAAGAGGAACTGGTTGTACCAATCCAAGTTGTTCGCGACGTTCGGCCCCATGCCGATGACGACGCCGCCGCCGCGCTTGAGGTGCGCTTCGAGCCGGGCGACTTGGGCCGCGCTCGGAGCCGGGACATCGCAGAGGAAGACGCAGTCGAAAGCCGCGAGATCGGAGAGTTCCGCATCCGCGAACTCCGCGAGGCTCACCGTCCGCGGTCGCGCAGGGTTGTCCGGCAGTTTTTGTTTTCCGGGGTCGAGCGCCGTGTGCAGGTAGTCGCTGGCGCGCTTCGCCGGGTCGGGCGAACCCTTCCCGTTCACGAGCAGCGCCGGCAGACTCTCGCGAACTTGCAAGGCGAGCGTTCGCTGGTCGTCGGCCGGGAGGTCGTCCGCATCGGCGAGCTTCACTTGGATGAGGTGCAGTCCCGGCGCTTGGAACTTCGTGTTCTTCTTGTCGAGCACGAAGGTCACGCTCGCCTGCTGCCCGGCGGGCAATGTGTCGATCGATTGCACCTCCGCGAGCGTCGGCGTCGGCTCGGTGCCGTTCGGCGTCGGCCGGCCGAGGAGCAGTTCGACGCGCACTTGGCTCCGGTCGCGCCGGCCGAAGTTCTGGATCGTCGCCGTCACGGCCGTGGGGCTATCGACGAGGGCGAGCGGATCGGCGAGGAAGACGTTGATGACCGCGAGGTTTTCGACATCGGCCCCGGCCACATCGACGATGCCGACATCGGCGAGCGCGAGCACCTTCGCCCAAGTCTCGGGCAGGGGCACATCGGCCTTCGGCAGCACGCTGCTCCACGCCGAGCGCTGGGCATCGGTGAAGAACGTCACCTGCCGGCGGGGGTAGTCCTTCTCGGCGTTCGCCAGCGTATCGGCGACGAGCGAGAGCGCACTCGCATAGTCGGCGGTGCCGTGCGTCGGCTTGAGCGACTTCAACCGCGGCAGGATTTCGTCGAGGTCGTCGGCCGGGCCGGGGATCACGGCCTTGGCGCCGTTGCCGAGCATGATCAGGGAAAATCCGTCGCCGGGGTTCGCCCCCGAAATGAGCGTCTCGATCTGGGCGAGGGCCTTCTCGAAGCGCGTGCCGCCATCGCCCGCGGCCGTCATGCTCAGCGACGCATCGAGTACGATGACGTGGTGCGTGCGCGGGGCGTTCGACACCGCTTCGAGTTGCCCAGGCGAGACCCACTGCCAGGCGCGCTCGGCCCAGTCGGTGGCGGCGCACATCGCGGCGAGCGGCAGCAGCAGCGCGAGCATCCGCAGCGCGAGCAACACCCAGCGGTCGATCCGCCGGCGGTGCCGCTTCTGCGCGGCCATGAGGAAGCGGATGGCGGCCCACGGCACGACTTGGTAGCGCTGCCGGGAGAGCAGGTGGATGAGCACGGGGACGCCCGCCGCAACCGCCATCGCCCCGAGGGCGACGAGCGGCAGCGCGAACGAAGCGAAGAGCGCGGGAGCAAGCATGGTAGAGGAAGTTTAGCAGGATGGGGGTGCGATGGGGTGTGTGGAGCGGACTTTGGGCGGTGGGAGAGGATTTGGGATTCGGTGGGGTTGGTGCTTGACGGACCTTTGTTGTGCGGTGAAGCTGTCGGACAGTCTTCGGGTGGTAGACCTGAGAATCCTGTTCGGCCGTTCGGCATCATAAATGAGCGATACGCTATGTCCATTGTCACGAACAGGTATCGCGGAACCACGAACTACATCCGAGTACTCGCAGAACTCGTCCATGCTGCTGAGTATCGGGGCGTGACGACTTACCAAGATCTCGCTGTCATTATGGGCCTCCCTCTCCAAGGCTCATACATGGGCAAAGAGACAGGGCACGTTCTGGGGGAGATCTCTGAGGACGAGGTCGGCGCCGAACGACCGATGCTCAGCGCAATTGCCGTTTCGGTGAGCGGAAAGGCTGGCCCCGGATTCTTCGCGCTGGCAAAGGATCTCGGTCGGTTCAGCGGTGACCCCGCCGAGGAGGAGAGTTTTTGGCGCAAGGAACTCCTAGCTGTATACGAAACCTGGAAACGGCCCCTCCACAAGCCTTCGAGCAGCGCCTGACAAAGCACAGCGGCTATGGGCGTGGGCATAGTCCGAGGCAAGCTGCCCGAAATTCGGATACCCCCTTCACGATGCTTCCTCGCTTTCGCCCCACCCGTGAGGGCGGGGCGACATGGCGCGGTGAGGACGACTTGTTAGCCGGACGCGCAAGCGACGGTGTCCGATTCGGAATCCGTGGCGTCTCACCCAGTCGAATGCAACCGTCGCTTGCGCGTCCGGCTAACAAGTCACCCGCTCTGCGCCTCCGTCGATCTGCGGCGCGGAAGTACCGCAGAGGCTTCCCGATCGCCAACGTAACCTGTATCACCGGCGTGTTCTTCAAGACGCAGGGCGACTCCGCCGCGCTGGCTGGCACTCAGACTCGGCACCGAGTAGAATGCGCGAATTTACCCGCACCCCGTCTGCAAACTCGGGTAGGCAATCGTCATGGCCGATTTGCTCCTTCGATCCGCATCCATCAGGGAATCCTCCGAATGGCTCGGGGATACCAGTTCGAACCCGTCGAAAATCCGCGACGTTTGCGACTCCCCCCGAAAAATGGACTCGCTCCGGGACGCGGTCGAAGCCGTCGAACGGGAATATCCCGCCGGAACGACGGTCCGCGTGGAAGTCGAATCAGATCCCGAAGCCGTCGGATTCTGGTTGAATGTCTGTGCATCGACGACTGCGAGTACGGAGGTCGCCCTCGCCGCGCACGACCGCGTCGTCGATGCGTGGATGCTCACGGCATCCACCAAAGAGCGACCTCCGATTTGTTTCACCTTCAATCTGCTCTGACATGGACCCGGCTGATTTCCACACCCTGGCACTCCGCCTCATCGACGAGGCGAAAGCGGCTCCGCCGGCCCCGGCCGAATGTAGAAGTGCGATCAGTCGATCCTACTACGCCGCGTACAACGCCGCCGTCCTGCTGCTCGACGGCGTCGGTTTTCGAACCGAACAGACCGGCTCATCTCACCTCGCCGTGCAGCGCGTGCTATCTCAGAGTGACTTGCCGGCGCTCTCGAAAGCCGGGATCAACCTCGGCTCCCTGTATTCCAGCCGACTGCTCGCGGATTATCAAATGGGCAATCCCGTTCCGGAAAGCGTCCGGAACGCCGAAGGTGTCGCCGCACTCGCCGGGCAACTGATCGCGTCTATCCGTGCGACGACTCCGGAAGAGAAGGGCCAATTCGTCACGGCCGTTTTGCGGTACCTCGAGCATTCGAAAAACATGGCCATCGTCCGCAAGCCGGCGAAGTAATAGTGCCCCGCCCTCGAGGGCTGTTCGACGCCGAGCTTTAGGTGGGCCTGAATCCAAGGCACCATCAAATGGTTCCGCAGCCCACGCCCATCCGCAAATTCGGACGCAAGTCGTTTCGGCGCTAAGGTTCTACCAACGATCCGAAATGATTCCACGCGGGGGTGGGGCGCTTTCGGCTGGAATCATTTTCGACGCGGACCCGGCCCCCCTCTAGCATGAGGGCAACCCCCCTTCCGGATGCTTCCATGCTCGTTCCGCTCTCGTGGCTCCGCGAAACCGTCGAACTCCCTGCGTCGGTCGCCGAACTCGTCGAACGCCTCACGCTCGCCGGGCTGGAGTCGGCATCCGTGCGCGTCGTCGGGGTGCCCGTGCCCGACGGCATCCGCGTGAAGCCGGAGGATGCGGGGCTGATCTGGAATCGCGAGCAGGTGGTCGTGGCCCGCGTGCTGAAGATCGAGAAGCACCCGGACGCCGCCAAGCTCAAGCTCGTCACGGTCGAGTACGGGCAGCCGGAACCGAAGACGGTCGTGACCGGCGCGCCGAACATCGCCCCCGGCGAATCGGGCATGAAGGTCGTGCTCGGCCTCCGCGGCACCCGCTACTTCTACACCG
>JAYVTJ010000376.1:0-3651 GCA_043774415.1 Fimbriiglobus sp.
TCGGTATAGCCGGACACCCAGTCGGGATCGCTGTCCACGGTGTCGTCATCGCCGATGTCCTCGTCCGAAAGTTCCCCTTCGAATTGAACCGTGTACTCCCCAGCCGTGAGGTTGTCGAATGTGTAGTGGCCCTGCGAGTCGGTCGTCGCCGTCGCGAGCACCGAGTTGTCCGCGCCGTGCAACCGCACGATTTGACCCGCTACGCCCGCTTCTCCCGCTTCCCGGATTCCATCGCCATCGGCGGAGTCGTTCCAGACGGTGCCCGTGATGAGCGCCGGCCGCACGTAGTTCAGCAGCAAACCCGCATCGATCCCGGTGACCGCTTGCCCGGATCCCACATCGATATCGGTCGCGAGTAGGCTGTCCGGGTTGAGATCGCTATCGTTGAAATCGGAGCCGATGTTGGCGAGAGTGAGGTCGCCGTCCACTTCGACGCCGTACAATCCGCCGGCCAATCCCGCGAAGGTGTAGTGCCCGAGCGAATCGGTCGTCGTCGTGGCGAGTGCGGTTCCGTAATCGGGATCGGCATAGAGCCAGACGGTCTGGCCGGCGAGGCCGGCTTCGCCAATCTCGCGGATGCCGTCGTGGTCGGCCGAGTCGTTCCAGACCATCCCGGAGAGCGACGCGGTGCCGGTCACGCGGTCGTTGTCCCAGATGTGGATCCACGCGCTCGACGGTCGGCTATCGAACTGATACTGCCCCATCATCGAGGAACTCAGGACGACCGTGACGGTTTCGGTGCCTTCGACGACGCTGTCGTCGAAGACGCCGATATCGATGTAAGCGTAATCTCGGCCGGCCTCGAATGTGACCGAGCCAGGCGGAGTTACGTAATCGGCGCCAGGCGCCGCCGAGCTACTCGGCAGGGAATAGTTCACTGTCAGAGTGCCGACGGCGCTGCTGCGGTGAACCGTGAACCAGCCCGCGTTGTCGCCGAGGCCGTCGGTCTCTTCGCCGTCCTTGTCGCCCGTGATCCAGACCACCGGAAGCCCACTTCCAGTTCCCGTGCCACTTCCGGTTCCAGACCCCGTGCCGCTGCCCGTCCCCGAACCCGATCCATAACCGCTGCCAGTTCCCGAACCACTCCCGGTTCCCGACCCCGATCCGTAGCCGCTGCCAGTCCCCGAATCGCTCCCGGTTCCCGAGCCGTAGCCGCTCCCGGTTCCCCAACTGCTCCCCGTCCCGCTGCCGCTGCCCCACGAACTCCCACTTCCACTGCCCGTGCCGCTGGACACCGGCGTCGCGCTCACCATCCAAAAGTGGTCGTTGTAATCCCAGTCGACGGCGTTCGCCAGAGCCGCGAGGTCTTCCAGCGCGAGCGCCCCGCCCGTCAGCAAGAACGGCTTGTGCTCCGCCGCCGCGGCGCCGACACTCCCCGGGCCCATCGCGTAGTTCAGGGTCAGGCTGCCGACCTGCACCGTGACGATGCCGACGAGCGCCTGCGCCACGGCGTCCTGCGCCGTCGCGGCCTCGACGAGCGTGTCGCCATTGGCATCGGTCGGCAGGGAGGAATCGGTCGAGAGTCCGCCGGAGATGGTCGCGTCGGTGTCGCCCATCATGCCGGAGGGCGGCGAGCCGAGGTGGATGGCGAAGAGCGCGGGCACGTCGCGCGCCTCCAACTGCTGGAGATTCAACCGGGGCAAACGGGGGGGACGGTAGCGGTTCTGCGGCCGAGCCAAGTTCGCAGAGAGCGGATCATCGCGCGGCTCGTGTGATGGTTATGGAAGGGATTGTCGAGCATGCGAGAGCGGGAGTCAAAGGAATTCTCGGCGGAATTCCCAAAGTGGCCCGCACCCGAGTCTGTCCGAGCTCGGCGATTCTTCGGGCTCGCCGCAAGTGTTTGGCGGGCATGGTCTGTCCGGCGATTTGCATCTCTGTCCGGCGATTTGCATCTCTGTCCGGCGCTGGGTGGGGGGGAAGTGCCGGACAGACTTCAATCCTTCCTGTCCGGCACCAGCATCGGGAGCAGCGCTTCCAGGGCGGCGATCACATCTTCCCATTTCCAAGTCACCGTGGCCTTCAGGCGGAAGCCGCGCAGACTGTCGAGTTCGACCTTCGTCTCGTCGGAGGCTTTGCGGATCGCGTCGGCGAGCGGGGCCAGCTTCTCGCCGCGGGCATCGAGGAGCTTGGGCAGCACCACCGCGAGGAACTCCTTCAGCAGTTTGTCGTCCCGGCCGACGAGGACCACGTCGAAGTGGAAATCGCGGTCGAGCCGACCGGTGACGCTGACCAGATCGACGCCGTGGGTGCCGAGGAGTTCGACGCGGGCGCCGGGTTTGGTCGGGAGCTGCCAGCCGGCGACCGCCGCGAAGGCGAGGAACGGCGTGCCCTTGGCTGACTCGCGGACCGGCACCACCAGGAGGGGATCGACTTCGGTGAGTTCGTCCCCGGACTTCAAGCGGAAAGTCAGCGATTCGAGGGCCGGTTTGTCGCCGATGACGTAGGCTTGGCCCTTCAGGATGGCGCCGCCTGTCGGGTGCTCCCGCGCGGGGAGCGGTTCGAAGAACTTCACCGTCTGCGTGCCGCGGTTGTCGGCGGGTTCGACCTTCGTGCGGCGGCCCTTTTCCAGCGAAGCGATCCAGACCGGAGTGAGCCACGCCCCTTCGCCGGACGCGACCGCCTTCGTCGGATCGGCTTGGAAGGCGACGACCGCGCGCTCGAACTTGCGCGGGTCGAAGTGGAACTTCGCCGCGAGGTACTCGACGGCGCGGGACTGGCGGCTCCCGGCCTTCCACTCGACGGCGATCTTGTCCCAGTACGGCTTCGGATGGATCAGCAACACCGCTTCGGTGTTGTCGGGCAGCAGGGTATCGATGTCGCGGAAGTTGTTCTTCGGCGGCGGCTCGGGCTGCGTCGGGACCGTCTTTTTCGGTTCGGTCGGCGCGGCCGCGGTCGCGGCGGGAGTGCCGTTCATCCTGACGAGCGCGAAGGCCCCGATGCCGAGGAGCAGCAGCGCGAACAGACCGACGACGACGACGGTGAGCACCGGGAAACCGGACGGCTTGCGCCCCTTCGAACGCGGCGGGAGGCGCCGGCCCGAAGAGGGCGGGCCGGATCTCTTCGGGATGGCCGGTTTCGGCAGGCTCTCCGGGGACATGGGGTCGGAGACGCTCGGCCTCGGGATCGCCTTGGCCTTCGCGACGATCGGACGGGCCGCCGGGGGCTTCGGGGTTCGGGTGGTCGGAGGCGCGGCGGTGGCGCGGGGCGTCTCCGCGGTGCGGAACACCGTCGCGGGGGCCGGGGCGCTCAGGTCGATCGCATCGTACGTGAGCGCATTGGGATGCGGCCCCGACGACGGCGGGCTGAGATCCATCTCGGCCGCGTCCGGCGTGTAGTGCGTCAGCAGCGCCGCCACTTCCGCCGCCGTCTGGTAGCGATCGCCCGGCTTCTTGCACAGCAGCCGGGTGACGATGTCGCCGACCATGTGCGGGATGTCGCTGCGGCCGTGGCGGACGTCCGGAATCGGGTCGAGCTGGTGGCGGATCAGCTTGTCGATCGGCGTCCCTTCGGGGTAGGGGACGTGCCCGCGGAGCAGGTAGTAGAGCGTGCAGCCGAGCGAGTAGAGATCGGCGCGGGAATCGACGGTGCTCGAATTCTTCGCCTGCTCCGGCGACATTTAATCGGGCGTGCCGACGACGGTACCGTCGCGCG
>JAYVTJ010000377.1:0-3980 GCA_043774415.1 Fimbriiglobus sp.
CTGAAGAAGGGGATTCTCGTTTGCCATTCGCCGACCCTTCTTCAGCCCAACGGGCTGGGAGTTCTCAGACTGGGGCAACGCCCCAGGCGGCGAACCGGGAAGCGCTATTCTTCAGCCCAACGGGCTGGGAGTTCTCAGACTGGGGCAACGCCCCAGGCGGCGAGCGACACCCCAATCCCGAACCGGAACGAATTCCATGCCCCAATCCCTCGCGCGGGTTCTGATCCACCTCGTCTTCAGCACCAAGAACCGCGAACCCTTCATCCGACCCGAACACCGCGAACGCCTCTTCGCCTACCTCGGCGGCACCCTCAACGCGCTCCAATGTCCGACGGTTATCGTCGGCGGGATGCCGGATCATGTCCATTTGCTGTTCGGGCTATCGCGGACGGCTTCAATGAGCCAAGTGGCCGAAGAGGTGAAGAAGGAATCGTCCAAGTGGGCGAAGGATCTCCTCGGTCCCGCGTTCTATTGGCAGACCGGATACGCGGCTTTCTCGGTCAGCCCTTCGCAATCGGCGATCGTCGCGAAATACATCGCGAATCAAGAAGAGAACCATCGGGCCGATACGTTTCAGGACGAGTACCGCAAGATGCTCCGCCTGAACGAAGTGGAATGGGATGAACGATATGTCTGGGATTGAACACCGGATCGCCGCCTGGGACGTTGCCCCAATTGAGCAATACAATCGCGAGTACGTGTGCCGGTGATGAGCGTGTCGGAGATCGCCGATGGCCTTCAGCGAATTCACCCTCGATTCCGCCCTCCGATCCCTCGGCGTATCCGTCCGCGAAGCGAACCTGTTCCCCGCTCCGCCGAGCATCGCCGTTCCCGCGTGGCTCCCGGACTGGCTCGCCCGCGGCACCCGCTTGGCCTTCATCAGCGAGAAGGCCCGCAGCGAATTCATCGTCGTGCCGATCCTGCTCGCCGCCAAAGAACTCAGCGGCGGTCGGCTCGCCATCTTTTCCGGGCAGCGCTTGGATGTCGATGCGGCGCGCGGGCTGACGGGCGAATGCGATTTCATCTTGGCCCTCGGGCCGTCGGTCCCCCCGCTCCGCTCGCCCATCGCCGCCATCGTCGAAGCCAAGAAGAACGACGTCGAAGGCGGCCTCGGGCAATGCGTGGCCCAAATGGTGGCGGCGCAAGAATTCAACGGGGTTGGAGGTCGGCCGGTCTACGGCTGCGTGACCACGGGTGAAGCGTGGCAATTTTTGAGGTTGGCCGACCGCGTCGCGGAACTGGACGCGCGTCGATTCTACCTCGACGATCCGGCAGGCATTCTCGGGGCGCTGTCCGCCGTCGTCGAGCAGGCTCAGAACAACTCGTGACACCGCAGCGATTTGCTCCAATCCGCCCGTTTCCCTTGACATCTCGATTCCGATCCGAAATGTTGATTCCGGCGTTTTGCCCCTGATTCCAACGGGGGTATGCACAAGCGTGTCGGAATCGAAATCACAAACCGCTCCTGCAAAACTACAATACCCGTCACCGAACCGCCGCTGCCGGAGTACGCCCGATGACCGCCGAAACCGTCCGCGTGCCGACGCGGGCCGAAGTCCCCGTTTCCGACACCTGGGACCTCACGACCCTCTTCGAAACCGACGCCTCGTGGGAGGCCGCGTTCGCCGTCTGGTCGGCGCAGGTCGAGAAGTTCGCCGATTACCGCGACCGCCTCGGCGATTCGCCGGCCGTGCTGCTCGAGTATCTGAAACTCGAAACCGAGTTCGAGCGCAAGGGCGACAAGCTCGCCACCTTCGCCTTTCTGAAAGAGACCGAAGACCTCGCCAACGCCACCTATCAGGGACTGAAAGCCCGCTACCTCGGCATCGCCGCAAAAGCGGGCGAAGCGAGCAGCTTCAGCCGGCCCGAACTCCTCGCGCTACCGCCCGAGCGCCTCGACGAATTGACGAATGATCCCGCGCTCGCCGAGTACAAACTGCTGCTCGAACGCATGACGCGCTACCGGCCGCACACGCTCAGCGATAAAGAAGAGCGGCTGCTGGCGCTGCAACTGGAATCGGCGCAGACGGCGCGGGAAGTCTTCGGCCAACTCACGAATACCGACATGAAGTTCGGCACGCTGACCGTCGGCGACCGCACGATTGAACTCTCGCACGCCACCTACGCGAGCTGCCTGGAGAAGCCCGACCGCGAACTGCGCAAGGCGGCCTTCCACCAGTACTACGCCGAGTTCGCCGATCACTCGAACACGCTCGCAGCGACCTTCGCCGGCAGCGTGAAGCAGGACGTCTACAACGCCCGCGTGCGCAACTTCGCCACGGCGCGCGACGCGTCGCTGTTCCCCGATCACGTGCCGGCGACGGTCTACGACAATCTCATCGCCGCGGTGCGGGTGAACCTCCCGGCCGTTCACAAGTACTACGCGCTGCGGCAGCGGGCGATGAAGCTGCCCGAGCTGCACTTCTACGACACGTACGTGCCGATTCTCACGGAGTTCCGCAGGGTCACGCCGTGGGACGACGCGGTCGAACTCGTGTTGGAATCGCTGGAGCCGCTCGGGGCGAACTACACGGCGACACTCGCGGACGGGCTGCGCGGCCGCTGGTGCGACCGCTACGAGAACAAGGGGAAGCGCAGCGGCGCGTTCAGCAGCGGATGCTACGACAGCGATCCGTTCATCCTGATGAACTACAAATCCGATGTGCTCGACGACGTCTTCACGCTGACGCACGAAGCCGGGCACAGCATGCACACGCACTCCAGCAAGGACCAGCCGTACCAGTATGCGAACTACACGATCTTCGTCGCGGAAGTGGCCAGCACCTTCAACGAGCAACTGCTGACGCGGACGCTGCGGGAGCGCGCGACCAGCGACCGCGAACGGGCCTATTACCTGAACAAAGAAATCGACAGCATGCGGGCGACTATCGTGCGGCAGACGATGTTCGCGGAGTTCGAGAAAATCGTCCACGATCTCGCCGAGGCGAACGAACCGCTGACGCTGCAATCGCTGCGGGCCGAGTACCGCAAGCTGCTGGAAGTCTACCTCGGGCCGGGGATGACGCTCGACGACGAACAGAGCCTCGAATGCCTGCGGATCCCGCACTTCTACGGGGCGTTCTACGTGTACAAATACGCCACCGGCTTGGCGGCCGCGATCGCGCTGTCGCAGCGCGTCCTCGGCGGCGGCTCGGACGAACTCGCGGCGTACCTGAACTTCTTGAAGTCCGGCAGCAGCAAAGATCCACTCGACCTGCTCCGCGTCGCGGGGGTCGATCTCGAAACCCCCGAGCCGGTGAACGCCGCCCTGCGACACTTCGGCGAGTTGGTGGATGAACTCGATGGACTGCTGAAATAGCAATCAGGAATTTTTACCGCAGTGAAGGAAGAGGACGCGGAGAAGAACGGGAAATCGAGTGGATCCAGGCCGTTTGTCCCGGCTCTCTTCTATCTTTTTGTACTTGTTCTCCTCCGCGTCCTTTTCTTTCTCTGCGGTGAAAATCTTCGTATCAATTGGATCACCATGCATCCGTACCGCCTCATCGACGAAGCCGCGATCCCCTCGCCGGCGCTCATCTTCTTCCCCGACATCATCCGGCGGAACATCGCCGAGGTGATCGCGATGGCCGGGGGTCCGGGACGATTGCGCCCGCACTGTAAGACCCACAAAACCGTGGAGATCGCGAGGCTCCAGCTCGACGCCGGCGTGCTGAAGCACAAGTGCGCCACGATCGCCGAAGCCGAGATGCTCGCGATCGCCGATGTCCCGGATGTGCTCGTGTCGTACCCGCTCGTCGGGCCGAACATCCTGCGGTTCGCCCGGCTCATCCGCAAGTATCCGCGCACCGACTTTTCCGCCATCGCCGACGACCCGAGCATGTTGCGGGCGCTCTCGAGGGAACTCACTGCCGGTGGGTTGTCAGCGGACGTGCTCGTCGATTTGAACGTCGGGCAGGATCGCACCGGCATCGATCCCGCCGGCGCCGCGGAACTCTACGCACTGATCGCGCAGTGCCCCG
>JAYVTJ010000378.1:0-2745 GCA_043774415.1 Fimbriiglobus sp.
GCGCCGCCATGGCGTTTGACGACGCCGTAACTGATGGACAGTCCCAGTCCCAATCCCTGGCCGATTTCCCGGGTAGTAAAAAACGGCTCGAACACGCGCGCGAGATGGTCGGCGGGGATGCCGGGGCCGTTGTCTTCGACTGCGATCTCGATGCGATCCTCGACCTTTCGAATCTCGATTCCTACGCGCGGCGACGGCTTCCCCTCCACGGCGTCGATGGCGTTGCTCACGATGTTCAGCACCGCGTGATGGATGCCATCGCCGTCGCACGAGACCGCGGTCAGTGTGTCGCAGCGCTGGAACGACAGTTCGATCCCCGCATCCGCCGCGCGTCCGCGCACCACTTCCAGCACTTCGCCGACGAGGCCGTTGAGGTCGGTCGGCTCCTTCAGCGGCTCGCGCTCCTTGCTGAAGCTGAGCATGTCGAGGATCAGGTCGTCGATCTTCGCCTGATTCTTTTCGACGAGCCGCCAGCCCTTCGTGAGCAGCTCGCGGTCGAGTTCGGGCAGGGCCATGCGGACCATGTCCGAACCGAAGCGGACCCCCTGCATGATGTTCTTGATGTGGTGCGAGAGCGCAGCGATCGTCTGCCCGATGGCCGCGAGGCGCTCGGCTTGCAGCAGCGCCTGATGGTAGTGGTTCTCCTCGATGGCGAGCGCCGCCTGGTGGGCCACGGCGATGGCGAGCCGCAGATGATCCTCGGTGAACTTCACCGGCTGCCCGGCGGTCGCATCGGCGCTCACGGCCGCGCGGGTGTCGAGGAAGAGCACGCCGACGGTGTCGTGCCGGCCGCGCATCGGCACGCAGAGCACTTCGCGGATGGCGTGTCGGGCGATGCTCTCGCCCCCGCGAAAGCGCTCGTCCTCGGCCGCGTCGGTCACCAGCACGCCCTGCTTCGTGGCCAGGACGTGCTCCATGACGGTGCGCGAAATCACGATCTCCGAGGAGCGCTTGCCGGCGCGCGAGCGGATCGCCATCGGCATCGGGTCGCCGCCGTCGGGGGGCCGCACCATCGCGCAGCCGTGGTCGGCGTCGGTCGCCTTCACCACGAGTTCGACGATCCGGCCGAGCAATTCTTCGACATCCAGAATGTCGCTGATCGCGTGCGACGCTTCGTAGAGCACGGCGAGATTCGCGAGCCGGCTGCGCAGCCATTCCGTCTCGGCGAGTTCGGGCCGGCGGAGGATTTGACTGCCCGCTTCGGCGGGGAGCGAACGCAGGATCGACGAGATCTGTTCGGGATCGGGCCGGACGAGGATACGCGTCCGATCCGATTCGACCGACGAACCCGCGGGAGGTTCGAGCGAGTAGACGAGCACCGTGTCGCCGAGTTCGATGCGGTCGCCCGGCCGGAGGTGAATCGATCGGACCGTCTTGCCGTTCACGAGCGTGCCGTTGCCGCTCTCGAGGTCCGCGAGCAATGCGCCGGCGTCGCTGACAACGAGTTGACAGTGCCGGCGGGACGCGCGCGGGTCGGAGAGCGACACGGCGTTCGCGGAATGGCGCCCGAGCACGGAGATGCCCGGCACGAGCGGGAACGTCCGCCCGAGATCGGGCCCTTGCACCACGGCGAGACTGGCCACACTACCGCCCCTGAGGTTTCTTCGTCGGCACGAACTGGTTCAATTCTAGCCCGTTCGGCCCGAGGAAGTCGTCGAGCAGTTCGATCCGGCTGCGCGATTTGAGCTCCGCGAGCAGCAGGCCGATCTCTTCGCGCCAGATGGCCGCGAGGAAATCGGGGTTGCCCGCCCGCAGTCGGATGGCCTGCTTCCGACGGTCGTCGAAGGCGCTCGCTTCGGCGCGGGCGAGCGACTCCGTCTCGTTCTTGTACGCGGCCGCTTCGTTCTCCGAACGGGACTTCAGCGTGGTCGCATCGTTGAACAGTTTCTCCCCTTCCTGCTCGGCCTGATTGCGGCGCGTGCGGATGGCCGTCTGCGCCTGATTCACCGCCTCGAAAGAGTCGCGGACTTCTTCGGGGGCCGCGAGGTGTTCGACGCTGACGCGCTGGAGGACGATGCCGAGGGATTGCGATTCGAGCCGCTCCGGGAGCTTGCTTGCGATCCACTGCGTGAGCGCCGCCCGGCCGCCGAGGACGCGATCCACCGACTGACTGCCGATCCACTCGGCGGCGAGTGCTTCCGTCTCGCGGCTCAGCACGACTTCGACGCGATCGCGGTTGACGACGTAGTTTTCGAGGGGGCCATCGCGGTCGTCGATGGCGTACTCGACGACGAGTTTGAGGTTCACCAGGTTCTGATCGCCCGTGAGCAATTGCCCCGTAGGCAGTCCGGGGGCGTCGCTCGATTCCTCCGGATTGTAGCCGACGACGAGTTGGCGGACGACGCGGACGGGGACGCGGTCGACGCGGTCGATGCCGTAGGGGAAGCCGATCCAGAGACCGGGGCCGGGCCGGGCGACGACGCGGCCGAAGCGGCGGACGACGGCGCGCTCGTCTGGCCCCACCCGCGCCAGCCCGGTGAGCGCGTAGGCGAAGAGGGCGAGCAATGCGAAGTAGAGAACGCGGCCGCGCATCGTGTCGATCTTCTAAGTTTCGGTGTCCGATTCTTCGCCCCGGAGGGGCCGACTTACTCAGCCCAGGGCGGGAGCCCTGGGTTCGATTGCCCATTTCTTCCGCCCCGAAGGGGTCGGCGACACACCAGTCGTACGCCGGCCCCTTCGGGGCGGGGTCCTTGTCCATCCTGTCCCAGGGCTTCCGCCCTGGGCTAAGTACGTCGGCCCCTTCGG
>JAYVTJ010000379.1:0-2315 GCA_043774415.1 Fimbriiglobus sp.
CTCATTCGGCGCCGTCCGCTCCGCCGGTTCATCCCGCGTTACCGGATGCCGACGCCACCGCCGAAGCCTCCGACGTTGCTTCCGGAGATCGTCCGCACGGTCGAGGCTCCGAGGAGCGTCGTTCCGAACAGGCGGTCGATCGGGTTGAGAACGCGACCCAACTGCGTGTCGAGTTTGTTCAGCGGGTTCCCCATGATGAAGACCCGATCCCCCGGAAGGATCTGGTAGTTCGTCTTGCTTTGGCCGCGGCGGGTCACGCCCTTCCAATCGACGGGCAGGATTTGGTCCTGGGTGCAGCCGGCCGGGGCGGGGCGGGCGATCCAGACCTTCTTCGAGGACACCGCCGAGAGGCCGCCGATGTTCGCGATTCCATCGAGCACGGTCTCGTTCCCGGTGATCGGGAGTCGCACGACCTGCTCGCCGCTGCCGGCGAAGTCGGTGATGACGTAGTAGTACTTGCTGTTGAACGCCCCGATATCGACGCTGACTTCAGGCCGGTAGAGCTTCTGCGACAGCGCCTGCTCGATGGCGGCCTTCACCTGCGGTAGGGTCATCCCGGCGACGTAGACGCTGCCGTAGCTGCCGAGGCCGACCGTGCCGTCCGGGCGCACGAGGTGCTCGCCCCGGACCTGCTGCACACCTTTGGACTGGGCCAGCGAAACGGAGACCGACGACTCCTTGAGGAAGCGGATCAGGTGCTTCGCGAGCGCCTTTTCCACTTCTTGGGCGGTCGAATCGACGACTTTGAACTGGCCGCCGTAGTCCGGCCCGAGGTTGATCGTGCCGTCGGGATCGATGGGATAGAGCCCGTTGATCGGAGCCTTCTCCGGAGCGCCGGGGGCATAGAGGTAGAGCACATCGAGCGGTTCGAGCTTGTATGGCGGCAGCGGGATGAGCCTCTGCGCGTCGATCCGGAGGATGTCCGGGGCTTCCACCGTATACGGGGGCATCGTCACTTTGTTGAGTTCTTTGGGCACTTCGAAATCGGGCATCGCCTGCATCGAATCGGAGTGCTTCCCGGTGCCGGCGTGGCACCCGGTTCCGGCGAGCGCGGCCGCGCCGACGATGAAGGCGGTCAATCGGATCGCACGTTCCATTTTCGCGGCCATCGCGTCCACCTCCGAGTTACCGAGCGGAAATCCTGCGGCGCTCCTGGCCCTGCGGCGTCGGAACCAGCCGTCGTTGTCTACCCCATCGGCATTCCCCAGTTAACCGGTTCACCAAAAACTTCGCGCACCTGCGCTTCTTCCGCATTGTCCCCGTCCTGCGTGCGAACCGCAAAATCGGACTTGTCGGGATTCCGCAAAAAATCTCGACATCGCAGACGCCGTGACTTACAGTTCGTATCGAGAAGGCAACGTCTGCCCGAGCCGCGCAGTGCAATTCTGCCGGATCTCCGGACGCTCGCCCCGCCCGATTCGCGAATTTCTCAGGCCGCAAGTGCGGCAGTGGCATCGCTTTGGTCGTCGGTTAGGAACAATCGTCCGAAACCGGCATCGCATCTGGGTCGTCGGGTGCGGTAAACTGCTGCGGTCGATTCGCCGTCCCTTGGAGAAGTCCATGAACCGTCCGATTCCGGGGGATCCTTTGGCGCCGATTCCACTCGTTCACGCTTCGCAGCAGTCGGCTCCCGCCTCCCTCACGAATATGTACGCGCCCAATCCGTTCGCCGTGGCCAGCCCGACCGGGGCCGGTACCGGCGGGCACCGCTCACTGCCGAGCCTCGCCGAGCTGTTCCACGCCTTCAAGCGGCGCTGGGTGCTCGCCCTCCTGATCGGCGGCATCGTCGCTTCGGTGGTCGCCGCGGCGATTTGGATGGTCATGCCTTCCGGCAAGCACCAAGTCAAAGCCATCGTCCAAATGCGGGCGAGCGTTTCCAACGGGCTCTTCAAAGAACCGGGCCAGGACAACGACGCCTTCGAGCGCTACAAGGACAGCCAAGTCGCCAGCATGAAAACGCGGGGCTTCATGGCCCGCGTCGGCAACGATCCGAGTGTGCGGAACCTCCCGATGCTGGAGGGGGCCGCCGACAAAGCGGGCGTTTACGAGAGTCTGCTCTCGTTCAAGTGGGATTCGCCCGAGATGCTCCACGTGAAGATGAACGGGGACGACAAGGAGCAACTCCAGGCCCTGCTCTCCGCGTTCGTTAAGATGTATGCGGCCGAAGCGAAGGCCGATGAGCGCCTCACCCACGTCAACCAGCAAGCGCTGCTCGTCAAAGCGATTGCCGAAGCCGATGCCAAGATCAAAGCCATCGAAGACAAGATCCTCGCCGAGAACAAAAAAAGCGGAGGCGGCGTCGGTCCCGATCCGAC
>JAYVTJ010000380.1:0-4569 GCA_043774415.1 Fimbriiglobus sp.
CGGACGTACTCCGGGTGTTGCCGGGCCGTGACGTAGCGTTCGTAGTAGACCGCCGCCGCTGCCGCTTTCTCCGGGTCGTTCGTCCTCGGCAACTCGTCGCCGGTCTTCTCGTCGTACTTGCGACCGCCCTTGTGCTTGGCGTAGCGCCTCGCACGGGTCCACCCCATCTGCAAGAACTTGCGGGCCATGTCGGCGCCGGGGAAATCGTCGGCCTTGAGGTAAGCCAGGAACAGTTGTAGATGGTGGCCGACGACTCCTTCGCCTCGGCGACCGTCTTGAATCGCCAGTGCGGCAGAATCTCGCCCTTGTACGGCTCGACCAGTAGCACGCCCTGCTCCCCCTTGCCGATCCGGTAGAGGTCCGGCTGCTTGCGGAAGTCGATGGTCTTGAAGTCGAGGGAGTAGTCGAACGGGGCCGGGCGGGGCGTCATGGCTTCCTCTCGGCCAGCAGTCGGTTCAGTCCGGCGGCGTCCACCGGCTCAGTCGGTCGGCGCAGACTCGAACTTCGGCGGCACTTCGGAGTAGACCTCCCGGTGAACGATGCCGCCGTCTCCGAGTTACCGAAGCTGCTGGGTCAGCATCCGCTCGCTGGGCGGAAATGACCCCGTGGCTCCGGAAGAAGCGGGCGATTCGGCACCGGCCCGCTCCACCCGCGACCGGCGTCTCAGAAGTTGCTGCTCGGCCTCGGCGATAGCCTCGGCGTTCTACCGGGCCGTCGTCGACAGGGGACGGGTGGCATGACTGGACACTTCCATCTCGAACGGGGATAGCTCACGCCCCGTCGGTACGACCCGCCGGGATCGTTCGGCGGTGCTGCATGCTCCGAGGCTCCCCCCGCTCGCTCATTTCGCGTCGGGCTTTTCCTTCGTCACTTTCGCGGTCGCGAGGATCGCTTTGGCCGCGTCGAGGGCCTTCATCGCTTCCTCTTCCGTCGAGTATCCCTTCGGCGACATCAGGATCGTTTCGCCGTCTTCATCGCGGACGTAGAAGCGGAACTTGCCCGCTTTGTCCGCCTTCACCGCCACGGTGCCTTTCGCGGCGACCGGAGCTTTCGGATCGACGGGCTTGGTCCCCTTCGGATCCGCCTTCGGCGGGAGCGCTTTCGGATCCGCCTTGGTCTGCGCACCGGCCATGCCCGGCGCGATGACGACCAAGGTACCGGTGCCGATGGCAAACGCGACGGCGGCGAGGAGACTGCGGACGAACTTCTTCACGGAGGACTCCGGATCGGAGATTGGGAGGCGACCGCCTCGGCGTGAGGCGACCGACCGATTATGGGCATGGGTCGCCGGGATGAGAAGGGAGAAAGGCGGGGCCGAAAGCGGAAAGGCGGCGGTCTCGACGTTGGTGGAAACCTCGTGCCGGATCCGGTCTATCCTTTCGCGGTGATACTATTCTGCTTGCCGCACATTGGGCAAATCGGCCGATGGGTAACGCTACTTGGTGATCGCCCTGTCTATCGACCGTCCGGCCTTCTCCACCGGCCCGGGCCGAGTGATGGCATCCCTGACATTCTCGGCGGCACTGTCGATTCCCTGCCCGACTTTCTGGGCCGATCCTTTGCAGCCGGCCATGGTGAGCGCGATCGCGGAGAGAACGAGCACGGGTCGAGTCGACAGCAAGTTCATCGCAATTCTCGAATCGGTGAAACCGGCAATGTGGTTGGCCGATCAATCAGCCGCGCTGTCCGAGCACCGACTTTGCAGCGTTCGTGGCGACATGGCACATTTCCTGCACTCGGTTCGGTGAATTCCCGCGCTCGGCTTCCTACTGCAAATCGTTCGGAGACAGCGATGCTGAACTTCCTGATACGTACGATTCACCGCGTCGGATCTTATATCGCCCGCAAGCGTCCGGTGCCCGAGCTGAGCCGCTCGGAGCTGAAGGCCGCGCGCAAGGCCGCTGCCTCCGCCGCCCAAGGGGCGAAGCGATCGGCCATTTAGTTCGGACGCTCCGGGGGCCTGTTCCAAGCCGCTCCGGCGAGCGAAAAGGGATAATTCAGCAACTTCCATCCCGTTCTCGGGACGTCGAGCATCGCAAGTGACGCCATACTTCCCACGGTGGTGGAGTAGCCCGACCGCGGTCTTCCAAGCCGCAGGAATCTCCCTGTGAATCCGTCCGCCGATCCCCAGCCGTCCCGCGGCCGGTTCCTCCGCTGGCTGCTCGACGGCGCCGACACGCGCGGGTTGGCCGGGCCCCACGCCCGCGAGAGCCGTCACGGGAAGCAGTCCTGGTACCGGGTGATGTGCCTCACGGGAGTGGACTACTTCTCGACCCTCGGATACCAGCCCGGAATCGCCGCCCTCGCCGCCGGCCTCCTCTCCCCAATCGCCACTCTCGTCCTCGTCGCGCTCACCCTTTTCGGGGCGCTCCCGGTCTACTGGTACGTGGCCCGCAAGAGCCCGCACGGGGAGGGCTCCATCGCCATGATGGAGCACCTCCTGCCGTGGTGGCAGGGCAAGCTCTTCGTCCTCGCCCTCCTGGGCTTCGTGGCCACCGACTTCACCGTCACCATCTCCCTCTCCGCCGCCGATGCGACCGCCCACCTCCTGGAAAACCCCTTCTGCCCGGCGTTCCTGCGGGACGCACCCGTCCCGGTCACGCTGGCGCTGGTCGGACTGCTCGGAGCCGTGTTCCTCAAGGGCTTCAAGGAGGCCGTCGGGATCGCGGTCGCCCTGGTCGCCGTGTACTTGGCCCTGAACGCGGTCGTGGTGGGGGTCGGCCTCTACGAAGTCGCGACCCATCCGCGGGTCTTCGCCGACTGGCGGCAGAACCTCTGGATCGAACACGGTAGCCCCGTCGCCATGATCGCGGTCGCCCTGCTGGTCTTCCCGAAGCTCGCGCTCGGGCTGTCCGGATTCGAAACGGGGGTGTCCGTCATGCCGCTCGTGAAGGGCGACCCGGACGACACCGAATCGGATCCGGTCGGCCGAATCCGGAATGCGCGGCGATTGCTGGTCACCGCGGCCGTCACCATGAGCATCTTCCTGATCGCCAGCAGCTGGGTCGCGACGCTGCTGATCCCCGCCGACGAATTCCGACCCGGCGGGAAGGCGAACGGCCGGGCCCTCGCGTATTTGGCCCACGGGCGGCTCGGCGAGGGGTTCGGCACGGCTTACGACGCGAGCACGATCCTGATCCTCTGGTTCGCCGGCGCGAGCGCGATGGCCGGCCTCATCAACGTGGTGCCCCGCTACCTGCCGCGCTACGGGATGGCCCCGGAGTGGACCCGGGCCGCCCGTCCCCTGGCCCTCGTCTTCACCGCCGCCGCGGCCGCCGTCACCCTCGCCTTCCGGGCGGATGTGGACGCCCAGGCCGGCGCCTACGCGACCGGCGTGCTCGTGCTGATGACCTCGGGGGCCGCCGCGGCGGCGATCTCGTCCCGGCGGGACGGGGCGGGGCGGGCCGCGGTGGGATTCGGGCTCATCGCGGCCGTGTTCCTGTACACGCTCGGAGCGAATGTCGTCGAGCGGCCGGACGGGATCAAAATCGCCGGGCTCTTCATCGCCGCGATCGTCGCGGTCTCCCTGGCGTCGCGGGTCTGGCGGACGCTGGAACTGCGGGTCGCGGGGGTCGAACTCGACGCCGATGCCCGGCGGTTTTTGGCCGAACTCGGGGATCGGCCGCTGCACCTGCTGGCCCACGACCCCGGACTCCGGCGGCCGGCCGACTACGCCGCCGACGAGGCCGGCCAGCGCGGGGATTTCAACCTGCTGCCGGCGGACGCCGTGCTCTTCCTGGAAATCGACGTCCGCGACGCGGCCGAGTTCAGCGACGTCCTCCGCGTCCGGGGGGTCGAAGTCGGCGGGCACCGGGTGCTGCGGGCGGACGCGACGGCCGTGCCGAACGGGATTGCGGCCCTGCTGCTCCACCTGCGGGATCTCACGGGCAAGCGCCCGAGCGTCTACTTCGACTGGGGCGAGGGGAATCCGATCCTGCACCTGATCCGCTACATCCTTTCGGGCCACGGGGATGTCCCGCCGCTGACGCGGGAGATCATCCGGAGGGCCGAACCCGACCCGGCCCGGCGTCCCGCCGTCTACGTCGGGGTTTGAGCGGCCGCGCTCGTACGGGGCCCGGCCGGTCTCGGACTGGAGTAAGTCGGTCGGGGCTGGCGCCGTGTTCGAAAGCCGCGGTCGACCGGCTTATCCCGATGAGCGACCCGCTCAGCCCTCGCGATCCTGATACCAGGACCGATCGGTGTACGCGCCGAGCAGGAGCTCCAGGCCGCCCGCCGAGGACGGCGGACCAGCCGCGCTGTCCGACGAGGTCGTTGAACCACGAGATCATCACGCGGGCCCGGACAGCGTTCGGAATGGATGCGCTGGAAAGCGCGCGCGATGCCATACGGAACCGGCGCCGCAATCCCGCAGATCCATCCGACGGATAGAGCGTGAAGAGTCAAATGCGATATTGGAGAGTGGTGCGACAGCGACCGCGGGGATCGCTGCAGAGTCGACACCGCTTTCCACCTAGTGCGTCACCTCACGAGTTATTTGCTGCAGTTCGTACCATGATCCCCACAGGAGGTGGGGCATGGACACGAAGCGTCACAAAAAGCATGCGGTGC